>JBBRPK010000015.1:0-68830 GCA_038228235.1 Verrucomicrobiota bacterium | reverse complement strand
TCAAACCAACCGCTGTCCCTTGGTCGAGGGCTTTCGTCGGCCTTCGCTACGCACAGGCCTCCACAAGCCCTCGACCAAGGGACAGTTCCAACCGCCACATCACCTGTCCCCTTTTGAACTCGCAGCCGTCCCCTTTTGTACCCGCCCCGACAGCCAAATGTGATGAGTGATGAGTTTTCAACCGAAAATGTTCCGGGAAGGACGAGTTCCACGAGTCCCTCAACATATCCCTGCGGATTAGGACTCGTGCAACTCGTCCTTTCCGGAAGCCCGACTTGGTGTTCCAAAGATTCCCAAAATCGTTCGGCGCCGGCTGGCTTAAGTAAGGGATTCCCCGGAGCGAAACCTTGTAAATCTTCTAGCTTGCGCAAGGTAGCGGCCCCGATTGTGAAGTCCCTTCGGAAAGTGTATTAATTTCGCGAACGATTAAACGTGAATAATTTGAAAACTTTAACAAACATTTCCCTGCCAACCCAACTCAGTGAACCGCAGTGGTGGGAAGAGGAGGGGAAACTCTCCCTTCTGCCACTGCGGGAATCTGAACCCGTCGGAATCGTTCCCGCCAAAATCAGCCCCAAGTCACTGGCGGCGGAGCCCTCAGGCCTTGATTTAAAACGGCAACTCGCCCTTCTGATCTGCCTGGCGGCGCTCTCCATACTCGGTTACTATCTGCTCAGCCGTTACGTGGCGACTAGCGTAATTGTGCAGGGCAAGAGCATGTGGCCGACTCTACAGGATGGAGATCGTTTCATCCTCAATCGATGGAGCTACTTTCGTCATGGTCCAAAACGCGGAGATGTGGTGGTAGTAAAAGACCCAGGTCACCATGATTACGCCGTCAAACGGATCATAGCGCTCCCAGGAGAAACGCTCCTCTTCAAGCGTGGAGAGGTCCTAATTAACGGAAAACACCTCCTCGAACCCTATCTGGCCTCGGGCACTCAGACCTATTTGCCTGATTCAGCGGAAAAGTTGATCATGACCGGGAACGATCAATATTTTGTCCTGGGGGACAACCGTTCTAACAGCGAAGACAGCCGCTTCTACGGAGCAGTGCGTCGCAGCCAAATCGTCGGGGCCATTGCCCGTTAGAAGACTTCGTGAGCCTTCCACGGAAGATGCTCTAAGTATCGTTCCGGGCTCCAACACTCGGTCAAGCGCTCCGGACGGGAGCCCGGACGAATTGCTCGGGACATTTTGATTCCGGCCGCGCCTGAATCCGAAAAGGCGCAGCCTTCGCGGAAAAATAGAAACCGCCTTCTTCGAGGGGTATTGACACTTAATCATCTATGGAAGTGTCAATGGTCTCCTTGCTCTCTCACCAGCGACCTTGAATGGGCCCAGATATGGTCTTGATTCTTCGGCAGGCGCTCTTAGAATCGGGCTCCATCATTCTCGCATGAAATTATATCGAGACCTCGCTAAAGCGTTGTTCCAAAATTCTGTCCTGCTGGCGCTGGCCACGAGCGCGACGGCTCGAATTCAAGCGGCAGATTTGCAAACGAACGCAGGGCCGGCTTCCCCGAGGCTTTCACCCATGGCAGCCAGTCGCAACATCGTGCTCCTGGACACTCTCTCCCCGCTCTCCGGCGCGTCCAATCTTGAAAACCGAACCGGTTGGAAAGCCGTGCCGGGAGATCTCCTTACCCTCGAGGCCGACCCGCCCAAAGCCAGCTCAGATCCGGGCTACTATGGGCGCGAATACTCGTTCAAAGGCGATGCGGTCGTGGAAAACCGCCACCTGTCCGCCATATTTCGTTCGGAGAAAGGATGCGTGGAGATTTACTCGAAAACCGATTCCACCTTGCCTCCCGGCCATTTACAAGCGAATCGCCAGCCCTCCGCCAAGATTGTCGAATTGGCGCCACTGCCAGCAAAGAACCAGCCCATGGCCATCATTCGCCTCCAGATCCTGCGCAACACAGGTGATGAAGTCGCTTTGGAGGTTTTCTTTTCCGCCAAGGCAACCCAGGAAATCTCTGCCATCTTCGTCCTCGGAAAAACAGAGATCGTGGAAATCCAGCCCTCCGCAAACATGAAGGGCATTAGCGTGCGAGGTTCGATCCAATACGGAGTTGTGCCCAGCTTCGTCGGAGATGACCTCATCTTTGGCCCAGCGCAATACCAGTCAGTAAACACGCTCTGCCTCCCATCCGAGAATCTGTTTGTGGGGCTCTTCAACGGCGAAGACAACGAACTGGTCATGACCTGGCCCAAAGGGAAACAGCAAATCCAACTTCAGTCCGGAGGCGAAACATCGGGAAAGCGACTCATCCAGAGAATTGATTTCGAAAATGACGGACAGAGTCTCTATCTCGCAGCCGTAGGCGCGCCCGGCATCTGGCACAAGGAAGTCTTGACTCCCTCTTACCTCGAGAAGGACGTAATGATAAAGTGGAAAAAACCTTTCCCGGCAAAATGGAAAACCCAGTTGGACGAGGAAGGCGCCAAAACGACTTTTGCCTTCAAAGAGTCTAAAGGGACAATTTGGCGCGGGGTGCCCGGTTCCTACAGTTACCCCGTCTGGTTCAATGACGAAGCCGCTCTTTACCATCTTAGCAAGAAGGTTCCCCCGAGAGGCGAATCTCTCATCTACTTTCTGGAAGGACAGGACACGCCGCCTTGGATTTCGACGCCTGTAGATATCTTGAAGGCGACCCTCGGCAGACCGATGTCCGAGCCCATCCTCGACCTTCCCGGCCGCAAACTACGGACGCATCACCGAAGAGCAGGCGATGGGGTTCGCCGCGCCTGCACCTGTGGATGCACGGAGGCCATCCAGGCAGTATTTGAAGCGGGTGAAGAAATGGCAAAGAAAAAGGACATTCAGGAAGATCTGGATGACATGATTTATTTTGTTCACCAGCATGTGGAACGAATCCAACAATATACACATTTTGCCGATGAGATGGTTCAATTTCTGCGCCAGCAAGCAAGCGTTTCTCCCGAGTTCAAACCTTTCCTCGATAGCCTGGAGGAGATAACCCGGCAAATCCCGCAGGAATACAACGTTCAAAAAGAGAACATGAAATCATTTGGTTACGCGGATGACTTGGCTCAACAGACAATGGCCCTTTGCAGCAAGAAAGATGCGAACAACGTAAAAGCCTACATGGAACTCCTCAAGGCCTGGAGAGCGATGGGCGGGGCTCAAGATTATGTTCTTGCTCAATGTCACACCATCACCAGGAAGCTCTGCCAGGAAGCTGGGTATGGTGGCGTCACCGCGCCCCAGGCCGCAATCCTGGCGGCCGAGATAAGAACACGCTGCCGACAGTGTTTGAGGAACCCCGATGGCTATGAAATCTGGGCAGATTACTGAATGTGCTCTTCGTGCCGCTCGGCCAGCACCCCCCTTTCCGTGAACCGTAATATGTGTTTAGTGTGTAGGGCAGAGTTGACTGCCAAAAGCGCCGGCAAGCCGTCCGCACTCCAAACGCTTCGCGAGGTTTGCGCCACCGGGGAATGACAAATCACGCGCCAGCGTTTGGAGTGCGTGGAGATTGCTCCCGCTTTTTGATCGCCGACTGTCGCGTTGCCTGGCTGCCAACCGTACCTTTCGTGGCCCCGATGCGCATCAAATTTGGAGGTCGAGGCTCTCCATGAACCGACCCACCAAATCCACTCCTCACCTTGGCCCCACTGCCGTTGAATTAGGGACCGCGGACTTTAGTCCGCTTCCCGCTGCCCCATGCGAAAGGGCAGAAAAACGGACTAAAGTCCGCGCTCCACTGCCATTATTGATCGCTGGCGCAGCTTTGGCCCTGGTCGCAGGCTGTGGCCCCAAAACTCCGAACCCTGGCCTCGACGCCACGAATGCTGGCCCAGCACAAAATGCCCCTCCGCTTCCAACCGGCCAAGACTCCAAAACGGAGATGGTTCAGATTCCTGGAGGCCGATTCATAATGGGCGACAAGGAGGAAGTCGATGCCCCGCCACATGAGGTTGAGGTCGGCCCATTCTGGATCGATAAATACCTTGTCACCCAGGAGCAATATCAAAAGGTGACCAGCGCGAATCCTTCCCGTTGGAAAGCAAGCAAGAATCCGGTCGAGCAGGTGCGTTGGTCGGATGCTGTGAAATTCTGCAATCAGCGCTCGCGATTGGAAGGGCTGGAACCGTGCTACGACCTGAAAACTTGGAAATGCAATTTCAATGCGGGCGGATACAGACTGCCCACTGAAGCGGAATGGGAGTACGCCTGCCGGGCAGGAATTCCGACCGCCTATTTTTTTGGCGACAGCCCTGCGAAACTCGCCGATTACGCATGGTTTGAGAAGAATTCTGGAGGACATCCCCGGCCCGTCGGCCAGAAGCAACCAAATCCGTGGGGTCTTTACGATGTTTGCGGCAATGTCTGGGAGTGGTGCAACGACTTCTACAAGGTGGATTACTACCAGGAGTCTCCCCGACAAAACCCCAGAGGGCCGGCGGAAGGTGAAACCAAAGTGGTTCGAGGGGGCGCGTGGAGATTCAAAGCCGAGAGTTGCCGAGCAGGGTACCGCTATAATGAAAATCCGGGATACGCGGATGTCTGTTTCGGATATGACATCTACGGCTTTCGCTGTGTTCGGGCCAGAAATCCATGATGCATCTTCCCAGCTCGTTATGAGCAGTGGAGAAATTACTGGCTGTCACTATGCCACGCGCCAGCCCGTTCGCCTGTGCTGGAGGCAGGGGACCATCTCCGAAATCGAAGCCTTGCAGGAGGCTCCAGCCGGGCTTTGGATCGCGCCTCCTTTGCTGGACCTGCAGATTAATGGCTACAGCGGGATCGACTTTCAGCGAGATAATCTACAGATGGAGGACTTGCTTTCCGCCACCCACCAACTCCGCGCCGCCGGCTGCGCTTCTTACTTGCTCACGCTCATCACTGACGATTGGCCCCTCCTTATGGCTCGTTTGCGCCATTTGCGCGCCTTGCGCGCACGATCTGCGGAGCTCCAAGAGGCTATCGCTGGCTGGCACATCGAGGGACCATTCCTCTCGGCAGAACCCGGATTCTGCGGCGCTCACAACGTGGCAGCCATGTGTGATCCAAAGCCCGAGCACATAGATAAGGTGCGGCAGCTTACCGGCAACGATCCTGTTTTGCTAACCATCGCTCCGGAACGACCCGGCGCCATCGCCGCTATCGCCCGAGCTGTCTCCCTTGGGATAAAAGTCAGTCTGGGTCATACTAACGCCTCGCTAAAGGCGCTTTGGGAAGCGGTTCAAGCGGGCGCAACTGGCTTTACGCACCTCGGCAATGGATGTCCCCGGGATCTGGATCGCCACGACAATATTCTGTGGAGGGTCTTCGAGACGCCAGGACTAACAGTGAGTTTAATCCCAGACGGCATCCATCTCTCCCCTGCCCTATTCCGCTTGATCCACCGCACCATTGCGACGGAATCGATTTATTATACCACCGATGCCATGGCGGCGGCGGGCGCCCCGCCGGGCAGTTATAAACTTGGGCGCTTGCAACTTAACGTAGGGGCCGATCAAATCGTTCGTCTCCCGGGCCAGCCGAATTTCGCTGGTTCCGCCCTGCGGCCCATCGATGGGATCATGCGCGCTGCCGAAATGCTCCATTGCTCCTGGCAGGAAGTCTGGCCGCGATTCTCCACCGCGCCTGCACAGCTCATGGGGATAGCTCATAGTGAATTCAAAATCGGCGAGGCTGCCACTTTTTGCCTTTTGCAAGCCGCGGGTCTCAACCGGGTCGAGTCCATCCAGTTATACCTCCGCGGAAAGGCGCCCTCATAGGAGCGCGGAATTCATTCCGCTCCTAAACTTCGCCAAGACGCCAGAGCGGAATAAATTCCGCGCTCCGCACGCCGCCTTTACACGAATTGGGACGAATTGGGCCTCCTTTTTAATTCGGAAAAATTCGTCCGCATTCGTGTCAAAGCCCAACGCCATTATGCTCGCTTCCTGCCCTCCTACGAACGCCGCCATTCTCGTTTCGGCGGTTCGGGCAAGTCTTGCGCTCGCAACGCAGTGCGGAAATGCATCTTGGCAACTTTGGCCAAATTTGCCGCGCCGTATTTGCCTATAAATTCCTTTGCGGCCGCATCGACAGCCGCGGATGCGCCCTTGGGCAGCTTCATTTCGAATTGCTTCTCCAGTCTGGCAAGCCGGGTTACAAATTCGTCGCGGGCCAGGATGGATGCTGCCGCCACGGCCAAATCCTCCTCAGCGTTATGCCGTTGCACCAGCTCGATCTGGCGTCCCAAACTCATCAGGGCCTTGGCCACGGTTTCCTTCTTGGCCGCGAACTGGTCACTGATGGCTCGCACAGGCAGCGGCTCCATGCGATGTTTTTGTCCCATCAGATTCTCGATCACCCGCGCATGCCCCCATGCGAGCAGCGTATTTACGCTGCGCATTTTTTCGTAAAGCCGGTTGTAGGCTTCATTGCCGATGGGCACGGCGCTCCAAACGCAGCCCGGCGTCTTGCGAATAAGCTCCGCCAGATCGGCGATCCTCTTGTCGCTGGAAATGTTTTTGGAATCGCGAATGCCAGCGTCTTGCCATGCCTTGACCACCGATTCGTTCACATACACCCCGGCGATACAGAGCGGCCCGAAAAAGTCGCCCTTGCCGCTTTCATCCACGCCCAGGCGCGGCAAAAGTAAATCCGGATTGAGCACAGCCTCATAACCGACCCGTGCCTCTTTCAGAATCTCCGGCTCCAGCACAAATTCAACGAACTCCTGCGTGCCCTTTCCTTGCAACACTAACTTCCCGCTTTCGTAAAATACCACGTTGACGTTCTCCTTTTCAGCGGCGAATCGCGCGTAGGGAACCTGGCGAAATTTGAAATGATGCTCGTCCAAATAGGCCTTGAGAACGGCAGCTTGTGCTTCGTTCAGCTTGCAGGTATATGAGGATAGCGGCTTCACAAAATCTGGTGCCATCTTACGCCGTTGGTTTATTCTCCGCAACGTGCGAACGATAAAAACCCGGCAGACGCCCCCCATTCCGCCCTCATTCGGGGTGTCGGCGTTGCTGGGGTGGTTTAGCCAAAATGCTCGCGATCTTCCGTGGAGGCGCACTCGTGAACCGTATGCAATTTGGGTTTCGGAAATCATGCTCCAGCAGACCCAAGTGAAAACGGTCCTGGCCTATTGGGAGCGCTGGATGCGCCGCTTCCCGACCATCCAGTCGCTCGCAAAGGCGAAGCCCGACGAGGTCTTGAAACTTTGGGAAGGACTGGGCTACTATACTCGAGCTCGCAACTTGCAAAAAACCGCCAAAATCCTCGTCGAGCAGCATAACGGTAAATTTCCTGAAGGTTTCAGCGAGATTCTGGCCTTGCCAGGCATTGGCCGTTACACCGCTGGAGCCATCAGCAGCATCGCCTTCAATCAAGCCGCCCCCATCCTGGACGGCAATGTGATACGTGTGCTGACCCGCCTCTTCGGCATCAAAGGCGATCCCGGCGGCACATCGACCAATGCGCGACTTTGGGCGCTCGCCGAGGGACTGGTCCGTCTCGCCTCGAAGGCGGGCGTCGCTGGAGATCGGCAGTGCTCATCGTTCAATCAGGCCTTGATGGAGTTGGGGGCGCTTGTCTGCACACCGGCCCAACCAAAGTGCCCGCTCTGCCCTATCATTGCCCAATGTGTGGCGCAGCGCACAGGCCAGGTTAAAAGCCTCCCCAATCTACGCCGGCGAATGCCCTCCACCGCCCGCCGATTCGTCGCCGTCGTCGCAGAAAGTCGCGGGCGCTTTCTGGTGCGGCAGAGGCCGGTGGGAGGAATCAACGCCCAGTTTTGGGAATTCCCTAACATCGAGTTGACTCCCAATTCTCCCCCTTTGAATGAAACGGCGCGAACCATTTTGAACGTCACCCCCATTGTTCTCCGGCCCTTATGCGTCATCAAGCACACAATCACCCGCTACCGCATCACTTTGGACGCCTACCACGCCAGCGTGAAGCGCTCGCCACGAAGAACGGTTGACGGTGGCCATTGGCTCACCTGGGATGAATTGCAACCGCTGCCGTTTACGAGCGCCCACCGCAAAATTCTCAAAGTTATGGCGCCGATGCGAGCGCGTTAGGAGGTAGGGACTCTCGATCCGCGGGCCAAAGCGCGGTTCACAGCGACAATCTTCAAAATGCTTTAAAAATTGCCGAATATTGAATACTCATTACTTGCAGCTCCGGGTATGTCAGTGCTCAAAAAATACAAACTTGCCAACAAAGCGCTCGCGGATCAACAGCGCAACATTGCTGATCTCGATGGCCTGGCGAAGAGCGTCGAACGCTGCGAGCAAACTATTAAAGACCTGAAAGTGGAATTGGAGAGGGTGAATCTTAAACATCAGAACCGGAAAACCACGCAGGACGACGTCGCGTATCTCACCGATTTGTTGAGGTGCGCCAACAAGAAGCTTGGGTGGGAAAAGCAGATCGCCAGCTTGAAAAAGCGGACGCCGACGGTACTCGAGGAAATGACCAAGCACCTCCACGACCCGAACAATCCGCCGCAGGAGGAGATGCGGGCGGCCATGCTGCGGACTTTGCAGCGGGTTCAACTTGCATTGGAACGCCTGGAAAAGTTCAAAGCGGAGACAGGAGAACAAGTCCAAACCGATCGGCTCAAAGCAAGTTGAGTTCGGATCGAACTTCATCCGATGGGGGTCGCTCCTGTTCAAATCCTATTCGTCGATAATTTTCCTGTTGCCTTGCCACCGAAAAGGGTGATGTTAACCCATCAATGAAAGCTTTCGCACCTTTCGCCCTCGCAGCCATGACTTGTCTTCTCTCCCAAATTAGCGCTCAGGCCCAATACAAAGCGCCAAGCCAGTATTTCCCCAAAACCTATCCCGCTCCCCAGCCTGGCGGCGGCGCCGCGCCGGGCGCAGCCAATCCCGCAAGCCCACAGCAACCCGCAAAGGTCCAGCCACCCAAATTCAAAGACCTGCCGCTGAATGCCGGATTCTATTTTCATTCCGACACCAACCGGAGCTATCTTTGGACCAAAATCTCCACCAGCCAGGCCAGGAACAGCAAGAACGGCGTCGTCCAGACCTTGGGCGCAGAAACCCGCGTGCAGAAGTAACACCGTCAATTCAACTGTCAGACCGCCCTGCGGCTCATAGAGCCGCGCTCCTCCAAAGCCCTCGAATTAGTTGCCAACCGAGCGCCGGCTTCCAGCCGGCTTTGGGGTACGCGATAGGCCAAAGTGGGTCTCGCGCCTTAATGGACCAAATCATTCGGCTCCATTTTCCAAAAATGGGGGGTTTTTCAGCCGAACCCAAACTATGGTTGATCCTTTTGGTGGGGAATTGAAGGGTTCCGCATCCGGCCAAACGGCCAAAAGTGCCCCGAGGCGAGCCTTCGGCGAAAAAACAAAAATCCCGGAAGGCTCGGATAGCCTCGGTTTACCTCGGATCGGCGCCTGCGGGGCTTTCACAAAAGTGCGGCGGCTCTGGGGTCAAGTTTCAAACTTCAAACTTGCGGCATGGGTAATTTGAATTTTGAGACCTGACCCCTATCGGTTGGCTTATCCCTCCAAGGGTCGGGCCGTGAATCGTGCGGTCAAAGTCATCCGCGTAAATCGGTCGCCCCTGATTGCCGCGGCCATGACGTGGTACGCCGCGCCGGCACATTCGATTCGTAATTGACGAGCCATCGCCATGCATTGTGGCGCCTTTGGTCGAGGAAAGTCAATCTTCACTTCATTATTCACGGCCCGACCCTGTTACGACCCCGTTACGGCAATTAACGAGACAAGCAGAACCAGGGGCAGGTTCAGATTTTTAAGGTTTTTCATTTTCCGTGGTATTGGTGTGTGAAGGCGGTGCACATTTCTGATTATTCGTCGAGGAGGATGGCTGGACTGCGCTTCGTCAAATCTTTCGCGCCCAAAAAGAAGGTCCTGCCGGGGAAGGCAAGCCCTTCAATGCACAAAGAGAACGCAGGGGGGAATTCGCGTTCCCAGTGGACAAGCTATTCGCATTCCAGTCGCAAGCTATAGTTCAAGCCGCACAAATTCCGTCACAGTTTGAGCCGCAAAAGGCCGGCAACCGGCGTCCATCATTCGGCATCACCCACATCGCCGGCGGCGACTAGCCACGCCTGGCCCTCGAAACCTGTAACCAACTAGCCAACCATCGATCAGCCAACAAACGCCCCACCCTCCAGCGCTTCAGCGGAGGAGGGTCAACGCTCGCACGCTTTCACGCTCCTGAAGGCCGAGGTGAGGGTCTCTGCGAAAAAAGAAAAATCCTGGAAGGCTCGGATAGCCTCGGTTTACCTCCGTTTACCTCGGCACGCGGCTTTGGGGGGGGGTCACAAAAGCAAAAGCCCCGTCCTCCGTAGGCGCTAACCACAAGGGGTGGTGTACTGTGTCCTGGAACACCACAACGGTCCCCCGGGGTTCCTTGAAAGCAGTGATCCAGGGGAAAGGCCGGTCTTGGCGGCATGAAAGAACCTGGCCAGGGCAATGATGGTGGTGGTTTGCACGCGCCAGGCCATCTTAAGCACCGACGGCCCATTCCTCAGCCGATTTCGGCAAAGGCGGTGCCTCGCCCTGCCGAGGCCCTGAGAACCCCTGAACCGTGGCAGCCGATGTGAGTCGGCTCTGATCTTTCCGGGGAAAATAGTGAGCCGACTCACCTCGGCTGCTACAAGGTTCCTGGGGAGGGAGAGGATTCACGGTCCCGAGATGCCTTGATTCGGCAGTGGCCTGAGTCCCCGGGACCAAAGTTATAACGGGGCCGGGGCCGTGACTCGTGCCGTCGGAGTGATTCGCGTAAATCGGTCGCCCCTGATTGCCGCAGGCCATGACGTGGTAGGCCGCACCGGCATATTCGACTCGTAATTGACGAGCCATCGCCGCGCATTCTGGCCCCGTGGTTCAGGAATGTCAATCTCCAATTCACGAGTCACGGCCCGACGTCGCGCGTCCCGCCTGGCTCAATCTTCTCTTGTCCTGAGGTTTCGATGTGCTAAGCTGCCCAGCCCTGTGGATATCACAAAAGAGATTCAAAAACGGCGCACGTTTGCCATTATCTCGCATCCCGATGCGGGTAAGACCACGCTCACCGAGAAGCTGCTGCTCTACGGTGGGGCAGTGCATTTGGCTGGCTCCGTCACCGCCCGCAAAAATCAGCGGGCCACCACCTCCGACTGGATGGAGTTGGAGCGCAAGCGTGGCATCTCCATTAGTTCCACCGTGCTCCAGTTCGATTACGAGGGTTTTCGCATCAACCTCCTTGATACTCCAGGTCACAAAGATTTTTCCGAAGATACTTATCGTGTCCTGACCGCCGTGGACTCGGTGGTCATGGTGATCGATGCCGCTAAAGGCATCGAAGCGCAAACACGCAAGCTCTTCGAAGTCTGCCGCCAGCGCGGCGTGCCCATCTTTACTTTCATTAATAAGTGCGATCGGCCCATGCGGGAACCGCTTGCCTTGCTTGATGAGTTGGAGCGTGTACTGGGAATAGGCGCTTTCCCGGTGAATTGGCCGATTGGCACCGGCTTTGAATTCCAAGGGGTTTATGAGCGCCAGACACGACAGGTCTATCTCTTCGAGCGCACGGTTGGCGGCCAATATCGCGCCCCCGTCTCGATTGGGAGCCTGACTGACCCCATCATTCGCGACCGGTTGGACGAAGCCACTTTCAAGAAGCTGGCGGAGGAATTGGAGATGCTGGAATTGGCCGGCGAAACGTTCGACGAAACTGCCGTATTGGCTGGGGAAACGACGCCCGTTTTCTTCGGCAGCGGTCTGAATAATTTCGGGGTCCAACTTTTACTGGATGGATTCTTGAAATATTCTCCACCTCCCCGCGGACGCAACGGCTTCATCGCCGCGAATCTCACCGAACCCACCGCTGGCTCTGGAGAACAACTTAGCCCGTGTCCGTACGTCGGGGGCTACATTAAGCCCGAACATCCCATTTTTTCCGGGTTCATTTTCAAGATCCAGGCGAATATGGATCCCAAGCACCGCGATCGAATTGCGTTTCTGCGCGTCTGTTCGGGCAAATTTGAGCGCGATATGACCGTGCTGCACCCGCGCGCCGATAAGAAAGTGCGCCTCTCCAGTTCGCATAAACTCTTTGGCAATGAACGTGAGACCGTCGATGAAGCCTTCCCCGGAGACATTATCGGGCTGGTGGGGCACTCCGACTTTGGCATCGGGGACACCCTGACAACCGATCCTGGCATCAGCTACCGGGAAATCCCGCGGTTCGCCGCCGAGGCCTTTGCTTATCTGCACAACCCAAACACCGCAAAATACAAACAATTTCGCCAGGGACTGGACCAACTCTTGCAGGAAGGCGTCATTCAAATTTTACACCTGCGCGATGCGGCCAGCAAAGTTCCCTTACTGGCGGCGGTGGGTCCGCTGCAGTTTGAAGTCGTGCAATACCGCCTGGAAAGCGAATATGGCGCGGTCTCACGACTGGAATCGGCCCCCTGGACGGTGGTACGGTGGTTGCCCCTGGAGTTGATTGAGTCGGACTTGGATTTGCTCTCGTTGCCCACTGGTTCGCGCATCGCTTATGACATGGACAAAAATCCCGTCGTGCTTTTTGCCAACGATTGGTCTGCCAATTATTTTACTCAAACCAATCCGAAAGTGGCCCTCTCCAAGGCGCCCAATGGAGTCATGGATTAATGGAATAGGAGGGTGATGCTTAACCGATCACTCCGGCCACGAAAATGTCTGCCATTCTGACGGCCACCGCCATCGAGGTTCGTTACAACGAACAAGTCGTCCTGGACCGAGCCTCCCTCACCATCCAGGACCGCGACCGCATCGGCATGGTGGGAAGGAATGGCTCCGGAAAATCCACCTTCCTAAAGATCCTCGCCGGGTTGCAAACCCCTGACGCGGGAGAGGTGACTCAGCGCCGGGACTTGGTCATCGGCTATTTGCCCCAGGCGTTCGCCTTGGATGCGACTCTCACGGTCGCAGAAAACATTCGCGCTGGAGCGCGGCATGTTCTGAAATTGATCCACGAGTTCGAGACCCTGCCGGCCACCTCCAAAAAACACGCGGAGCTGGAGCAGCGCATTCTTACCCTGGACGGTTGGGAACTCGACCACCGCATGGCCGCCGCCATGGCGCACTTGAACTGTCCAGAGGGGCACCGGAGGGTTGACACCCTCTCCGGAGGCGAGCAGCGCCGGGTGGCGCTCTGCCAGGCTATCATCGCTCGGCCAGACTTGCTAATCCTTGACGAGCCCACCAACCATCTTGATACAGAATCAATCGAGTGGGTGGGCGATTTTCTGGACTCGTATCCGGGCGCCTTTTTGCTCGTCACCCATGACCGCTATTTCCTGGACCGGATAACGAGCAGCATCGCCGAATTGGCCAATGGCGCGATCTATTCGTACGCGGGCAATTACACCGATTATCTGCTGGCGCGCGCTGAACGGGAAGCGGCCGCCGAAGTCAGCGAACATAAACGGCAAATGTTCCTCCGCCGCGAACTGGATTGGGTGCGGCGCGGGCCTCAGGCCCGGACCACGAAATCGAAGAGCCGGCTCGACCGCTATTTCGAGGTCGCTGGGCACAAGCCTCCGGAGCTGGACAAAGACGTTGACCTGGTTATCCCGCCCCCTCCTCCGTTGGGCAATCGCATCGTCGAACTCGTCAATGTGGGGATGGAACTGGGCGGTCGGCAGCTCTTCTCTGGTCTCAATCTGGATTTCGAAGCGGGACAACGCCTGGGCATCACGGGGCGCAACGGCTTGGGCAAAACCACCCTGCTGAAATTAATTCTGGGTGAGCTCAAGCCCACCGAGGGCACCGTGAAACCCGGTCAACTGACGCGCTTCAACTATGTGGATCAGGGACGTTTGCAGCTCAACGAGGAGCATACTGTTCTGGAAGAAATCAGCGATGGCACCGAGTTCGTCATCTTTGGCGAGCATTCTTTGTCCTTGCGCGCGTATCTCAAGCGGTTCCTTTTCACCGATGAGCGCATCAGCACGCAAGTCAAACACCTGAGTGGCGGGGAACGCAGCCGGCTGTTGCTGGCGCGCATTCTCAAGAATGGGGGCAACTTCCTCATTTTGGACGAGCCGACCAACGATTTGGATTTGCCCACACTGCGCGTGCTGGAAGAAGGGCTGACCGCCTTCCCGGGCGTCGTGTTAGTGGTGAGCCACGACCGTTATTTCCTCAACCGAGTTTGCACAGATATTCTGGCTTTTGAAGGAGAGGGCCAAGTCAGCCACAGCGTTGGGAGTTACGATTACTATCTTGAAAAAAGGTCTCGTCTAACGGCCTTGCTTGCGCGACCTAATTGGCCAAACGTCGAAAAGCGGAAAGGGCCAGCAGCCTCCAATCCCTCGAGGCTGGAGCGCCCGCGCCGGCTATCCTTCAAAGAGGCGCGCGAGCTGGAAGCCATGGAGCCGGCTATTTTTGCCGTGGAACAGAACATCTCGCGCATCGAAGCCTGTTTCGCCGATCCGGACTTTCACCGCAAACACGGGCAGCGAAGCAGCGATTTGACTATCGAACTGGAAGCGGAGAAAGAGCGGCTTTCCCGCCTCTACGAACGCTGGCAGGAATTGGAGGCACTGTCCTCAGCCTGCTCTCCCACCGGATAAAGAATCCAGGCTGGCCCTCTTTTACTTTTGTTGTCAGCATCCCCCTCTATGGAAGATTCGGAAGTGCCCACAGAACATCTGCACGAGGAGATGCAACACCAGGCCGAGCGGGAAAACGAACGGTGGGTAATGGGTGTGGCATTAAGTTCGGCCATCCTGGCCAGCTTGGCAGCGGTCGCCTCTTTGCAGGCAGGGCATTCCTCCAATGAAGCAATGATCTCCCAGATTGAATCCGCCAATCAATGGAGTTATTTCCAATCCAAAAGCATCAAGGAAGCGCAATTAAAAAGTAAGATGGAGATCCTCGACGCCCTCGGCAAACCAGCTTCCAACGCCGATAAAACCAAAGCCACCGAATACCTGAATGACAAAGATGAGATTCAGAAGCAAGCCAAGGAATTCGGAGAAGAAGCCAAGCGCCACCTCGCCATGCACCACGTGGTCTCGCGCAGCGTGACTATGTTCCAAATCGCTATCGCCACCGGCGCCATTTCAGTGCTGACACGACGACGAAGGTTTTGGTTGGTTAGTCTGGGGTTTGGTGGGATAGGCTTATTTTTCGTCGTGCAATCATTCCTGGCTCTGCTGGGGCGTTGACTGACATCTCCAGTGAAAGATCGAATGTCCGAAAGCCCCAAGCCTCCGCCAGCTCTGGATACCCTGGGCATCATCGCCGGCAATCGCTCTCTCCCTCTCCTGCTGGCTAGGCAGGCCCGAAGCATGGGCATCCGACATCTAGTGGCGGTGGCCTTTGAAAACGAAACAGATCCCCAGTTGGCGGCGTTGGTGGATAAAATCGTCTGGGTCCGAGTGGGCCAGCTTTCCAAACTTATTTCTGCCTTTACCGAGAACGGCGTCAGCCGTTGCGTGATGGCGGGGCAGGTCGCGCCCAAAAATCTCTTCGACCTCCGTCCCGATTGGCGGGCCATGTCGCTTCTTTTTAAGCTGAAAGAGAAGAATGCCCACACCATTTTCGGAGCCATCGCCGACGAATTGCTCCGCCAGGGAGTCGAACTGACCGAAGCCACGCCCTGGCTTGAGAAATTCATGCCTGCCCAAGGGTTTCATCTCGGGGCCAAGCTCTCGCCGGGTCAGCGGGCGGACGTTGCTTTTGGCTATCGGCTCGCTAAGGAAATTTCACGGCTCGAAATCGGGCAGACCGTGGTGGTGAAGGACGGTACAGCCCTCGCCGTGGAAGCCTTTGAAGGCACCGACCAATGCCTGGCGCGCGGCGGAAAACTAGCCGGCAACGCAGGGCAGGCCGTGGCGGTTAAAGTTGCCAAAGAGAAACACGATCTGCGCTTTGATATCCCCTGTATCGGGCCCCAGACTCTGGAAACGTGTGCTGATGCGGGCATTGCGGCGCTGGCGTTGGAGGCCGGAAAGACCTTGTTGCTGGAGCAGGACCGAATCGAGGCGCTCATCGAGAAACATGGCCTTGTTCTTACCACTGTCAGCGCCGAATCACTGGCCAATGGGTAATGACCCGCCAAATCTTTGGGGCTTTAGGTCAAAGGCCAGTTGTCAAAATTCTGATGCTGTGCGATTTTGTTCCATGAAACTAGAGTTGTTCTGTGGTCTAAGTCTGGGGGCGGTGATTTTTTTAACCGGGTGTGAAACTGTGCCGCCGGGCGTCGAGCGGGGTCCCCACGGCACTATCGCCTATGATGTGCTCGTGGAAGCTTCGGAGCCGGGCGCTCGGATCGAAGCCAATGGGGAGAATCTGGGAGACACGCCACTTCATTTGAAAATTTTCGGTGAAAAAGACGGATTGTTTCATGATTTCGGCGCGTATTATTACGTCATCAGAGCCTATCCCCTCTCCAGCAATCAGTTTGTTCAAACCCGAGTGTTTCTGACCGGCCACGAAGACACGCCCCAGGACCAGATTCCGCGACGGATTTACTTCGACATGAACCAGAAACAACCCGAGCCTCCCGCTGGCTCCACAGCGTATCCACCGCCCGTTTATTACCGATCCCCTCCGGTTTATTTTGGGCCCCCGCCGTATTACTACGGGCCTCAGTTCCGGTTTTTTATCGGCCCCCCCTATCATCGGTATCGGCGTTGGTAAGCCCGTGGCTCACGGCCGGAGCGCAGGCCTCTTCGCCGGTTGATCCGCAGGAAGGCTGAAAATGCCTTCTCGCTGGACCGCGCGCCGACGATCTAAGCCGGCGAAGACGCCGGCGCTCCCGCCACTTTGTCACTGGCCCTGTTGCTGCCCCGAGGAAACACATATTACCATTGTCTTCCGGGCGTGCGACTCCTAAAATGCTGTTGAGATGTTGAAGACGTTCGCAGAATCAAATTTTCCAGGCCGTTTGATCGCCGTTGAGGGTTTGGATGGCTCAGGAAAATCCACTCAGATTTATCTGCTCAAGCGCTGGCTGGAGTTGCAGAAATTGAAGGTTTATTTTAGCGAATGGAATTCTTCCGAACTGGTCAAATCCGCCACCAGCAAAGGCAAGAAGCGCGAATTGCTGTCTCCCACCACCTTCAGTCTCATTCATGCGACGGATTTCGCGGATCGGTATGAGCGTCATTTGGTGCCGCTGTTGCGGGCGGGCTATATCGTGCTTTGTGACCGTTATATCTTCACCGCTTTTGCCCGGGACATCGTGCGGGGTTGTCCCCCGGAATGGGTGCGGGGAGTGTATAGCTTTGCGGCCCTGCCTGATGTGACCTTTTTCTTCAAAGCCGACCTTGAGATTTCCTTGCAACGCATCCTGGATGGGCGCCCCCAACTGAAATACTTCGAGGCCGGAATGGATTTGCGTTTGTCCACCGACCCCTACGAGAGCTTCCGCATCTTCCAAGGCCAAATTCTCGAACAGTACCTGGCCATGAGCTCGGAGTTCAAATTCTTGGTCATGGACGCCAACCAGATGGTCGAGGCCCAGCAGGCCGTCGTTCGCAAGCTGGTGGCGCAGAGAGTGAATCTGCAGGAATTCAAACGCAACGAGAGTTACGAGAGAGCGGAGCCGGTCATCACGAACACACTATGGAAACAGGAAGGGCCCCACGAATAAAACGCAACCTGAGCAGCCGGATCATGGTCCCCCGCCCCACTCCGCGCCAATTTTATGGCCATGGCCTCCCCAGGGTTAATCTGGAAAAATTGGCCGGCCGATTGATCGTGGTGGAAGGAGCGGACGGCTCCGGACGTTCCACCCAAATCGCGCAACTGGTCCAATGGCTCGAAGGCGGCGGCCACGCCACCGTGCAAGTCGGTTTGAAGCGTTCCAGTTTGGTCAGCGAGGAATTGGAACAAGCCAAACAAGGCAACATTCTGAGCCGGACCACTTTCAGCCTTTTTTATGCGACCGATTTCGCGGACCAATTGGAAAACACCATCGTTCCGGCTTTAAAGGCGGGATTCGTGGTGCTCTCGGATCGTTACATCTATACCTTGATGGCGCGCGACATGTTGCGGGGCATGAATGAGATCTGGCTGAAGAATCTCTATGCCATCGCCCTCGTCCCGGATGCGGTGTTTTATTTGAATGTGTCGCCAGAGGAACTGGTGCAGCGAAACTTCGCCAAGAGCTGCGCCTTGGATTACTGGGAGAGCGGCATGGATCTCGGACTCTCCCGCGACATGTTCGACAGTTTTGTGAAATACCAGACCGCCATGGGAAAGATTTTTAAGCGCCTCCAGACCGTCTATGGCTTCACCATTGTCGATGGCAACCGCTCCCCGGCGGCCATCAACGACGATTTGAGGAAAAAAATGGTGGAAGTGCTCGCCGGCAGCTTGTCCTCGTAGCCCGCATGCCCGAGAACGTAAATAAAGCAGAATACTTTGTCGGGGTCGATATCGGCGGCACCAAGATTTATGCTGGCGTCTTCAATTCTTCGCTGGGATGTGTCGGAACCGCCAGAGTCAGCACCAAAGCCCAGCGGGGGCCGGACGCCGTCATCGAACGAATCCTCCGTTGCGTGCTCGATGCAGTCGATGAATGCGATTTGGGTCTCGGGCAAATCAAAGGTGTCGGCGTAGGGGCGCCGGGCGCCGTCGATACCGAGACGGGCCGCGTAATTTTCGCTCCGAATTTGGAGTGGAAAGATGTGCCCCTGAAGAAGTCTTTGGAGAAAGAATTGGAGGCCCCTGTTTTTTTAGAGAATGATTGCAACATCTCCACCTTGGGAGTCTATGAAACAGAATTAAAGCGCAAGCCTAAGAACGTCGTCGGAATTTTCCTGGGCACAGGGATCGGGGCCGGCTTGATTCTGAATGGCGAAGTGTATTCAGGATTCAATCGCACGGCCGGTGAAATCGGCCACATGGTGCTGGAGGTCAAAGGCCCCAAATGCGCCTGTGGAAACAATGGCTGTTTCGAAGCCCTGGCTAGCCGCACCGCTCTCTTTCGCAAAATCCAAACCGCCGTCAAGGCGGGGCAGAAAACGCTGCTAACCGACTCGTTGGGGCCGGATTTGGAAGACTTGCGTAGCGGTGATTTGCGCAAGGCCATTCGCCGAGGAGATAAATTTGTCGATCAAGTCGTCGAGGAAGCCGCGGAATACACCGGCATCGCTGTGGCTAATGTAATCAACTTGCTCAATCCAGAGGTGGTGGTGCTGGGCGGGGGCGTGATCGAAGCTTTGGAGGACGAAATGATGTCCATCATTGTGGAGACGGCCATGGAATACGCCATGTCAGGAACCACTAAAGGCATCGAAATCATCCCCTCCAAGCTGGGCGATGACGCTGGCATCACGGGCGGCGCCGTCCTCGCCAAGCGCGGGCTCAAATAGGCTCCGTTATTCTCCGTCTCAGCCCGGAAAGGCATTTTGTGCTGTTGACGTAGAAGGAGCGATTCATTATGAAATTAACTGGTCAGCCCGACGCCGAAGAGTTCAAATTGGACCTGGTGATTGATGCTCGCCTCAGCTGTAAAGCCCGTGTGCGCTGAAACTCGCCGATGTCTCGTTCGCTTCGGCCTGTTAGCAGCGGTGCTAGTCACCCCAGTGGCTCCAGCTCCGGCAGTCCATGGTCAAACCGCCGATCTCGGCGACAGCAGGTTCGAGAAGCCCCGAATCGCCTTTATTGATCCACCGGAAAAAGATTTCTTTTCCAAGCGGCTCGATTTTCACGGCATCCCCATAAAAGCGCACGAGGTTGTGGCCGACGAAGCTTTATATGCCGCTCATGGGCGTCTTTCGTTGCTTTTTTCGAACTTGCTCGCCCGACAACCGATGGTGCTCACAAACCTGGTTGCGTCGGGCGCCGAGTTGCACATCATCGGACGCGATCAGGTGACAACGGATCTCCCTGAATGGCGGCATGACAAGGGAAAATCTATCGCCGAGTACAATGGGTTGACCCGAGACGAACGAACTCGCGGAATGGGCGGACGTCTGACTTCGTGTGGCGAGGAGAACCTGCTGAAATTGCCCAGGGACCGTTACCGTGGGCGTGACATTTGTCTTCACGAATTCTCGCATAATATCCGCAATCACGGAATTCAGCCGGCAGTCCGGCTTCGATTTGATGAGCAATATCGGCGCTCATTGAAGAAACAACTTTGGGTTAAATCTTATGCCGGCTCGAACCCGGACGAATTCTTCGCCGAATTGACGATGTGGTATTTTGGGACCCATGGCGATTTGGGGATGACAGGGCCCAAGCCGGCTAACGGTCCTGCAGGCCTGAAAGAGTACGACTCGGAAGCATACGCGCTGCTGGATGATTTCTATAGCGGACGCATTGATATCACAACGAATCCTGTTTGAAAACAGGCGTTGGTGATTCTCCAGGGCCTCGACTGTTAGCGAGCGCGTGTGCTAAGCTCTGTATCGTGGAACTGAAGGAAAAGGTGCGGACCCCGACACTCGGCCAAAAACTGGACGACGCCCCTCATGTTTCTGCCCCGGAACCAGAGCCGTGGGCCAGGTTGCGAAAACTCCTTCCTTCGCGCTACGAGCCACGAACCGACGCTTTGCCGCATTGGACACGCTTGGTGAACCATCGTGGAATTACGCGGGACGGATCGTCACGCACCGACTGGCTCTCCCGCCATGAAAAATAATCCGCTGCGCATTTTTCAAAACCATGGCCCACTACGCGATCTCGCGCGACCGGGCATTACAAGTCCTCGCCCAGCAAATCGCGTTGCCAGATCGGAGGGGCGCGCTACTCTCGAGGCCATGAAGAACCCACCTGATTTGCCCGAATATGACCCTCTGGGCCTCGACCGAGCCGAACGTAAAATCCGAATATTCTGCGATTCGCCTTTGTCCGAAGTCCAAAGTCGATATCGATGAGAATTGTCACCCTTGTTTCTCTCCTTACGCTGTGGGGGGCCCCATCGGGTGCCTTTGGCGCACCCACGGCGGCGGCTCCCGCGAACGTGGATTGGCCAGCCTATCTCGGCGATAGAGGGCGCAGCCTTTATTCTCCGCTCCAGCAGATCAACCGAAGCAACGTCGCGCAATTGAAAGTCGTATGGAGCTACGACACCGGTGACAAAGGCGAATATCAGGCCAACAATCTGATTGTCGCCGGCGTGCTTTATACTGCGTCACCCACTCGCAAGGTCATCGCGCTCGACGCCGGCACTGGTCGTGAGCTCTTCAAATGGGACGCTCGTTCCGAAAGGCCCGGAGCTGGAGCCGCCAGGCAGCGCGGCTTGGTCTTCTGGCAAAATGAAACCGGGGGCGAACATCGACTCTTCACCGGTGTTGGTAATCATCTCTACGCGGTTGATCCGAAATCCGGCCAAACGATCCGAAGCTTCGGCCAGAATGGCTCCATCCACTTGGGCGCAGGCTTGGATGTCGAGGGAACCCCCGGAGTCGGCCTGAACACGCCCGGGGTCACTTATAAGGATCTCCTGATCATCGGCGGCCTCGGCGGTCCAGGGGCTATTCGCGCCTTCGATGTTAGAACCGGCCTGCGGCGCTGGATATTCCATCTGATTCCACGTCCGGGGGAATTAGGTTACGATACCTGGCCCGCCGACGCCTACAAAACCGCCACCGGTCTCATGCCCTGGTCCGGCCAATCCCTGGATGAAAAGCGTGGGATTGTTTACATCTCCACCAAGACGGCGGAACCCGATTTCTACGGCGGCAATCGTCACGGGGTGAATCTCTTCGCGAACAGCCTTGTCGCCCTCGACGCCTTGACGGGAAAGCGGCTGTGGCATTACCAGATCGTGCACCACGACCTGCTGGACAAGGACCTTCCCTGCCCTCCGGTTCTATTGACGGTGAATCACGGAGGCAAAAAAATCGACGTGGTGGCCCAAGGCACCAAGCACGGCCTGGTGTTCGTTTTTGATCGCGTCACCGGTGCGCCGCTTTGGCCGATTGAGGAGAAACCAGTGCCGCCATCGGACCTGCGTGGCGAGCAGGCCTGGCCCACGCAGCCGTTTCCCGCGAAACCTGCGCCGCTCATGCGGCAAGGATACGGGGAAGCCGATGCCTCAAACATTTCACGGCAAGCTTATACAAATACGCTCGAGCACATCCGGCTCTCGCCCAATTTCGGACCGTTTCCCACACCGAGTCTCAAGGAGACGGTCATGTTCCCGGGATTCGACGGGGGCATGGAATGGGGTGGCGGCGCTGCCGATCCCGACGGCATTTATTACGTCAACGTCAATGAGATTCCCTGGCTCATGCAAATGGTCGAGATACGCCGCGCCGACGGCACGGCTGTCCCAGGCGGCGAGCGGGACTATATGGCCTATTGCGCGCCTTGTCACGGTCTGGACCGCGCTGGCAATGCGCCCGGTGGATTTCCTTCCCTCATGGACGTGGGCAGCCGAAAGCCTCGCGAGCAACTATCGCTTATAACCAAACAGGGCGCAGGGCGAATGCCCGCCTTCGATCAACTTTCCGAGGGGCAGCGCAATGCCATCCTGGATTATGTGCTCAGCGTGGCGCAACCTTCGACGTCACGCCGGGAAGAGGGAAGCGCTGCCCCGACAGCCGGGAGCACCGCTTCGCCGTATGCGTTCTCTGGATTCCGTCGATGGTTCGACGCGGAAGGTTACCCCGCCATCAAGCCGCCCTGGGGGACGTTGAACGCCGTGGACCTGAATACTGGAAACATCAAATGGAAGGTTCCGCTGGGCGAATACCCCAAGTTGAAAGCCCGCGGCATCCCGCCAACGGGCACGGAGAATTATGGTGGACCGGTGGTGACGGCGGGCGGCCTCGTTTTTATTGGCGCCACCGCGGACGAAACCATCCGGGCGTTTGATAAGCAGACAGGCGTGATTCTTTGGCAGGCTGGGCTACCGTTTGGGGGCAATGCCACCCCCAGCATCTATATGATCCATGGCCGCCAATTTGTTGTGATCTCCGCCGGGGGAGCGAAATCCGGACGCCCCGCAGGCGGCAGCATCATCGCCTTCGCCCTCCCGGAGGCCGGGGCTAAATAAACTCGTGGGCTGGCCAGCAACTTCACGAAGCTCGAAGTGTTAGAACAGATTATGAAAATCCTCTTCACATCCATCATGACGGCTTGCGTAGTGGCGTTCACGGCCCTCGCTGACCCACCCTCCACGGAGGAGCCTGAAATTATTACCCTCGACCCGGCTCACGTTGGTGCTGGCGCACCCGGACTCGCCTATTCCACGGAAGCGACGCTTTCCCTTCAAAAAGAGGAGGGCACATGCAAAGCTGTCCTTCAGGTTTCGAAGTTGGTGGAGCAACGTGGCAAGGTGAGGTGGCAATTGATTTCTCAGCCCAGGCTACAGTTCGCGCCGGGCAGTCCCGCCAGCCTTTATGCGGGCTTTTCGCCCTCGAATCCCAACTATACGAACGAGGAGAATGTGAGCGTAGATGTTTCGTGGCCATACCCAAACGAGAGGGGTGTTGCCCTCTGTGCGGTGATCGTTAAACGCGGAGACAACTTGGTGTCGCAATCGAAATTCCAACTGCTGGTTGAGGGACCCGGCCGCGCTCCGCTTATCGTGGAGGCAAAGGACGTCGATCCAAAGTCGGTGCGGGTTGATGAAAAATTAAAAGGCTTCGTTTTGTTGGAGTTTCTCGGGAAGACAAAGGCAGAGGTTAAAAAGATGTCGGTTGAGAATTATGGAAACAAAGTTCATTTTCGTGATTTAGAGGGAAAGTTGACCGAAGGCGCCCTCTCTCTGGGGACATATAAGGAAATGGGACTGTCATTGCAGTACCAAACCGAAGACGAAGCCCGACATGTGGCCAGCCTTTTGCGAGGCGAGAATCCTCAGTGACAATTAATCGAATATAATTCGATCGCACCCCGAAATTGTGAGCTATTCAAGCTAGGGGATTCCCCGGCCCATAAGGACGGACGTCCCCCGGTTCACTGCGCTGAAGGGCAAGTCGATAGCCTAGCATGAAAACGATGAGACTCTCCAAGTGGCAGGTTGAACTCCTGAGAGAAGCGTTCGCAATCCTGGCCCATAAAGGGATCCCCCAGCGCCCCCGGCCCAAGGGAGGAGACAGACCTGGGGCACGCAGAAAAAGGAAGCCTCATAGCCAGGCTCAAGGGGAATTCTACTTTGCAGCCTGAAAAACGTCGGCCAGTTCTTGTACGGAGGACCTGAATAATGAGGCGATTTTCGCGAGGAGAAGGGACATGGGAACGGCATCCCGGCCTGCACATATTAACTTCGCACCCCGATGTGGACCCGCGGCCCTTCCATGCAGCCAAACCCGCCCTATCCCCTCTCGCTCCGGTGGGAAGGGGGAAGAGCGAATGCGCAGATTGATGGGGTTGAGGCGTATTCTTCTGCAATTTATTCGCAAATTGGCTAAAACTCGGTTACTTTGGCGGCACTCGATGAAATTGTCCTTCTGTTGCCTGATCCTGATTCTGTTGGGTGTCATTGGCGGCGCTTCCCAAGGACAATGCTCTTCAGCCATTACTCGTTTCCAATTCCGCAACCCTCGTCACGTCGCTTATCAGGTGCAGGACGAGCGGAGTTCCCTTCGTCCGAATTCCAGCCCGTCCGAATGGCTGGTGGCGTGGCCTGAAGACGGCTCGACGAACTACGTCGAGTTGGGCCGCCGAGTGGTTCTCCAGCTCAAGTCCGCCCCCGACTTGGGGAAGTTGTTGAAAGCAAGATCCTTGCGGCCTCTTCGCGCGATTACGCCCACTCTCTTCATTCTGGAAGCAGATGATATATGGACAGCTTTAGCCGAATCGCAGCTCCTGGCCCTTTTGCCCGAGGTCTTAGCCAGCCACCCTGTCATCAGGCAGGCGGCCGCGTTGCACGGAGCGTATAGCTATACGCCAAACGATCAATTTTTTTCTACGCAATGGTATCTGGAACACCGCAATGCCAAGGGCGCCCAAACCGGGGTGGATCTCAACGTACGTGCTGCCTGGCCTTATACTCAGGGCCGGGGAGTCACGCTGGCGGTGGCGGATGTGGGAGTGGAATTGACCCACCCCGACCTCGAACGGCGCCTAATGGGCGGTCCAAGTTTCAATTTCAATAACCCCGTGGCTAGTGCGGCTCCGGGCGGGAGTGGGTCCACCTGGGCGCACGGCACAGAGGTCGCTGGGCTGGCGGTAGCCGAAGCGAACAATGGCATCGGCATGGCAGGCGTGGCGCCTCAAGCGCAATTGGCCAGTTGGGTCATTTTTACGACCAACCAGCACCTCGTCAGCGATGAGCAATTGATGGAAATGTATCAATTCAGCTCCAATACCGTCAGCATTCAAAACCACAGTTGGGGCAAATCCGGCCTCAATCAACGTGGACCCAGCCTGCTTGAAAAAATCGGCATCGCCAACGCCATCTCCCTTGGGCGCGAAGGCCGCGGAGTGGTGATGATTCGCTCGGCCGGGAATGATCGCGGCCTCGGCGCGAACGCCGGGGATGATGGCTATCCATCGGACCCGCGAGCGATCGGAGTTGGCGCCGTTCGATTTGATGGACGCGTCACCACCTACAGCGAACCCGGCGCGTGCCTGCTGGTCGCCGCCCCAAGTGGTGACACCGGTTTCTCCAATACATTTTTCGGATTGTTCACCACCGATTTGGTTGGAACTCGTGGCGCAAACCCAGTCAGTTATTTCCCTCCCTATCAAAGTTTGTCAGATTACGTCTTCGATGCCTTGGGTTTCAGCGGCACTTCGGCCTCTGCTCCACTGATCTCGGGCGTGGCGGCCTTAATTCTTTCGGCTAACACTAATCTGACCTATCGTGATGTTCAACAAATCCTGATTCATTCCTCACGGCATTTTGACTTTGCGGACCCCGACCTGACAACCAACGGCGCTGGCTTTCTCGTCAGTCATAACCAGGGCTTCGGCGTGCCAGACGCCGGATGGGCGGTCGCCCTGGCACGCACTTGGCCGAATCGGCCAGCAATGACGAACATAACCGTCGTGTCCACTCATCAGGCAGCGATTCCTGATGATGGCCTGCATCTTTGGCTAAGCGGCGGCGGCGTGCCCCAGGGCCTGAATTCCGTTCCGACATTATCGGGGACCGGACCGCATCCGGATTTGCCGACGCTTAGCCTGCCGTTAGTGGATGTGGGACTGGCGACAAATTCCATCCCAATTGATCTGAGGGGTAAAGCCGCGTTGATCATGCGCGGGGTCAACAATTACTCAGAGAAAATTGCTTTCGCCGGCCAGGCCGGGGCCGCCTTCGCCGTGATCTACAATAATACCACCGGGAGTTCCAACGGATGTCCTGGCGGCGATGAGCTTTGCCTGATGGCGGGAACGGATTTCACGCCAATTCCGGCCGTCTTCATTGGCAATACTAATGGCGATGCCATCAGGATGCTAATTCAGACTAATACCGAAGCGCGCGCACAACTGCGCCTCAACTCCACCAATTACATCTTCGCCATTACCAATACTCTGATTTGCGAACATGTGGGAGTGCGGGTGATGACGGATCATCCCTTGCGCGGCGACATACGCATCACCCTCCTTTCCCCGCAGGGCACGCGCAGCGTGCTTCAAGCCTACAACGCTGATACCAGCCCCGGTCCGGTGGATTGGACTTATTATTCTACTCACCATTTTTACGAGAGCAGCGCAGGCAATTGGACCGTCTCTTTCAGCGACGAATTCGCGGGAAGCGTTGGGAGCGTGCATTATGTCGCGCTCACGATCGAAGGGGTCCCAATCGTGGATACCGATGGCGATGGTCTGGACGATGGGTGGGAGATGGCCCATTTCGGCACACTCGCCTTCGGCCCTCGGGATGACCCCGATGGAGACGGCTATTCCAATGCGCGCGAACAAATCATGGGCACCGATCCGAAGGTAAGGGACGTTCCATTCGCCCTGGACCTTTCCCGATGGAATCGCAATCTCGCTCGCTTGAGCTGGTCGGGTGTCACAAACCAGAATTATGAGGTATGGGCCGGCACCAATGTGACCAAGTTGCTGCTGCTCACCAATGTCCCGGGAAATTTCCCTGTCACCGAATGGTTCACGACTTATCCGCGTCCTGCCCGCCAGTTTTTCCAGGTGCGAGCCAAACCTTGAGCGATCGCGTCTCAAGGTGGAGTCCGTGAGATGGAATTGGGTTTCATCTTACCCTGCTTTTTCCCTGAACCTCAACTAAGAAAGCGACTCATCTTCGGCGAGGGAGTGAAGCAAAAGCTTGCGAGGAGATTGGCTCGCTGATCCGAACTTCCCTTGACAGCATGAGCTGGAAACTTATAGTCGCTTAAAATGCATCTAACGGCGATGAAAGAAGCCTGGTTGGCATAAATTCCGATATGGCCCGGGAATCGGTTCAAGCCAAATTTGAGCGCACCCAAGAGATCGTTTCTCGCTTGCGCAAGACGTATCCGGATGCGCATTGCGAATTGAATTACTCCAGTCCTTTCGAACTTTTGATCGCGACCATCCTCTCCGCACAATGCACCGACAAGCAGGTTAATATAGCGACTGCGAATTTGTTCAAAAAATATCCCAACGCGACAAACTATGCCGAAGCCAAGCCGAGAGGCCTGGAGCAGGACATCCGGGGCCTGGGGTTGTTTCGCAATAAAGCGAGGAACATTCAGGCCTGTTGCCGCGCTTTGCTCGAGCAGCATGGGGGCGAAGTCCCGCGGGCGATGGATGAATTGATAAAACTTGGAGGTGTAGGCCGGAAAACCGCCAACGTGGTGCTCGGAAACGCTTTTGGCATTAACGAAGGCGTCGTCGTTGATACTCATGTCATGAGGCTTTGCCTCCGGCTGGGCCTGACCCGCCAAGCCACTCCCGAGAAAATTGAGCGCGATTTAGAAAAGCTTGTGCCGCAGAAAGAATGGACTCTCTTTAGCCACCTATTAATCTGGCATGGGCGCCGCTGTTGTTATGCCCGCAAGCCGGATTGCGTCCATTGCGAGGCGCTGGACCTTTGCCCGACCGGCCGCAAACTCTCGCGCGGGTTCGGGAATATTCGAGCCTAACAAGGCGATCGCACCTCATGAGCATGGACGGTTTGAACCTAGCACGGGCGGTACCGGCGACTCGGGACTGGAAAGACCCAAGCCCGTGGCATCTTTTGCAATCCGGCGCCAGTTCGGCAGTCGAGAATATGGCCCTGGATGAAATCCTGTTGCAAACAGCGCCGCAACTGGGAAAGCCACTGCTGCGTTTCTATGAGTGGACAGAAACGGCAGGCACCTTTGGCTATTCGCAAAGATTTGCCGTCGTCCAAGCGATGACCGCCCTGCGCCCTTTAGTCCGCCGTCCCACCGGCGGGGGATTTGTCCCGCATGACGCAGATTGGACTTACAGCCTTGTCTTTCCACCGGCTCATTGGTGGTATCATCTTAAAGCGATCGAGAGTTATCACCGGCTACATCAATGGGTTCAGGCTGCTTTTCATAAGATCGGTTTCGAAATGGACCTCGCGACAAGCTCTCAAAAGCGGTCCTCCGGCCATTGTTTCATTGGTGCTGAGCAATTTGATGTGGTGTCTAAAAACCGCAAAATTGCCGGCGCTGCCCAGCGTCGCTCCCGACATGGATTCTTAATCCAAGGCTCTATCCAGCCCCCTGACCACCTCGTCCGGGCCGATTGGCAGAAAGCCTTTTGGGAGGTGGCTCGCGAACAATGGGGCGTCAAGTGGGTGGCGATGAAGTTGGAGCCAACATTGCAACAGCAAGTCGCAAAGCTCGTGGCACAGAAATACGCCAGGCGGGAATACAACGAGCGCCGCTGATTTTCCCAGGAAGCGTCGGTGTGGGCCGGCGATAAGCGGCTCACTTGCCCTCGGCGGAGACAGCCAGACCGTGCTGTTTCAAGTCCAGGCTGACGTAATCCGCCAGGATCCGTTTGGTTTCCTCAAGCATGATGTCGAGGTTTGGCGTTTTGTCATCCACGGATTCATCGGGGTCGTCAGCACCCTTTTCCGGTTCGCTCGGGGAGGCCTTCTCTGATTTGCCATTGGCCTTGGCGACCAAAGTGGCGCGGTTGGTTTTCGAACCGTTCGCGACAAGCTTGGGCGAGAGATTCGTTTCTATACTTGTTACGTGGTTAGTCCGGGTCACTGGCGCAGGAAGGCCCGGTTCATCGACCTGCTTAAGGGTAATCTCATAAACCTTCTCCTTCGGTTCGGGACGCGAGGCCAGGTCCTTCTTGCGCGCTTTTGCGCGCTCATCATTTTCCTTTTTCTCCTTGAGCCGCTCGGCTTCATTCATAGAGACACTCTTCTCCGCGACGATCTTCTTATACCGCTCAATCTCTTCACGCACGAAAGCCCAGTCCCCGTCAACCGTGAGACGGGTTTCGGAGCGCCGTTTCAATTCCGCCAGATGAAGTTCGACCCGATTCATTTTTTCGTAGGTCGCGGTCGGAATAGTGTCCCAGGGAAGGGGATTTTCCAGGGAGGCTTCACCGACTTCGGCGTGATTATTGACCGAGGGAAGGACCATGTCCGGCGTAACACCTTTCAACTGCGTTGAGGACCCGCTGGCCCGATAAAACTTGCGGATGGTAATTTTCACGGCCCCCGGGTTGCTGGTTGGGGTTTGCCCTTTTTGTCTCATGTAGGGAGCCAATTGCAAAAGCGATTGGACAGTGCCTTTGCCATGTGTCGAGGAGTCGCCCACAATCAAAGCACGGCCGTAATCCTGCAGAGCCCCGGCAAGAATCTCCGACGCCGAAGCACTGAAGCGGCTAGTCAGAACAATTAAAGGCCCTTCATAAGCGATGCTGGGGTCCGGATCTTTATCGATCGTAATGTGCCCGTCAGAATCTTTAATTTGAACGACCGGCCCCTCTTTGATGAACAGTCCGGTCAGATTGATAGCTTCTTCGAGAGACCCGCCTCCATTGCGGCGCAAATCCAAGATGACCCCGCCGATATGCTCCTGTGAAAGTTTGCGGAGCAGCCGTGCCACATCGGTGGTGGTGCTTTTCGGTTCTCCACCTTTACGGCCTTCCAGTTCGAAGCTGGAATAAAAGGAGGGCAGATCGATTATGCCAAGTCGCACCGATTTGCCATCCCCAGTGGGCAACTCAACAATTTTGGCCTTGGCTTCCTGGTCCTCCAGTTTAATCTCATCGCGGATCAGCGCCACAACCTTGCGCACGGAAGGATCCGGCGCATCAGCCGGGACCACCGTCAGGCGCACTTCGGTGTCCTTGGGGCCGCGGATCAAATCCACGACCTTGCTCAATTTCATGTCCACCACGTCCACCGGTTCACCCTCCGCCTGCGCGACCGCGATGATGCGATCATTGGGTTTAAGCTTTTTGCTGCGAGAAGCCGGACCAGGTTTTAACTCTTTGATTTTGCAATAGCCATCTTCGGACTGAAGCAAGGCGCCAATTCCAAAAAGAGACAGCTTCATGCCGATAGAAAAGTTTTCCAGCTCCGCCTTGCCCATGTAATCGGAGTGCGGATCGTAAACCCGCGCCAGGGAGGTCAGATAATATTGCAACACATCGTCATCGTCATATTCATTGAGAGCCCGCAAAATACGGGTGTAGCGGCGGCTGATAATTTTGACGATCTCCTCCGGCTTTTCCTTATTAAGTTTTTCTTGAAGGTACTCGTAACGGAGCCGTTCGCGCCAGAGATCCTTGGCTTCAGTCACGTCTGCCGGGCGCGGAAGGGTTTTGCGGTTAAAGATAAATCGATCCGTGCCTTTGAATTCAAATTTTTCGGTTTGAAGCAGGCTGAGCACATAATGATATTGCTGATCCAGCCGTTCGCGGAACCGGGCAAAGATGATTCGTGCGGGGGTGGTATCCCCTTCTTTGGTGAGGTCATCGAGGGTGGTTCGGTACTTTTCAAAGTCCTTAAGGTCCGATTGCAAAAAATAGAGATGGAGATTGTCCAGGGAATCCAGGTAGCGATCTAAAAATTTGGAGGAGATCTCGTCATTGAAGGGCTGTTTGAGAAAATGGGCCTTCTCGAAAATGGCCGAGGTGACCTTGGCGATATTTTGGTCGTTCGGGCCTTCAACCAATGCCGCAGCATTGGTCAATTTGCCGGAAACCAGGAACGGATCCTCGGCCACCGGCGCACCCGGGGCCAGCGCTAACGAGAGACGTAAACTCAATAGAACAATGATCAATCTCATGTGATATGCGATGTTGTATTCCAACTGGCCAAAACGATTTAAATCTTGAGATACTCTGTCATATCGCTTGCTTTAGGCAACAAATAGTCTAAGTTTTTTTGCGTTTGAGCTAAAGTTCTTGAGGCAAAAGCCGATTTTATCAGTGAACCTGATGTGCAGTCGCAAGAACAGTTGACGCTTGTTTGTATGAGATCACGCCTGAGGCGGAATTACAAGAATCCGGGCAGGGCAAGAGAAGCAGCCCCACGGACCCTCCCGTTTCAACCGGTAACGGTTTTGGTTTTTCCGGGTGGGCGAAAACGCGGTTCGCTCAAGAATGCCAAGTTCAAGCCCACTTCTCCCCTTGCCCTGCGCAAAGAAAAGGTGGCTCGCGCCAGGAGGTTGATCGCCGATCCTAATTACCCGCCAAAGGCAGTGCTCCAATCGGTCGCCCAAACTCTGGTGGGGCATATAAAGGGCTGGTGAGCAACCAGTCCCTTGAGCAATCAACGAATAACCAATGGTCAGTAATCGATTCTCACCGAGCACCGAAAATTGAGAATTAAAAATTGCTATTGGTAACCGGAAACTCCTGCTTCCCCCTCCACCTCTGACTCCTGCAGTTCGGCCTCCAGCGTCTCACGGATGAGTCCAATCAATTGCTGATTATCAAATGGCTTTTGTAAAAAGATGATTCTGTCCACTTCCGCCGTGTGGGCGCCCCCGCTTAAAAGGATGGCTTTTGCCTGAGGATGAAAAATACGGATTCGAGCCAAGGCCTCCGCTCCATTGAGACGCGGCATATCGAGGTCCATCAAGAGCAAATCAAATGGCGCAGCCGCCTCGAGGTATTTTCGCACCGCGTCTTCCCCATCCACCGCCTCCACAATCTCGTAGCCGCTGAAGGCTAAAATCATACGAATGGCCTTGCGGACCATTTCTTCATCATCCGCCAACAGAATCCGTCCTTTTTGGACGACGCCCGGAATTAATTTAGCCATAAAATTAAGGAAGCCGCAATCACTGGGGTCGTCAGTACCCTCTTTGGCGAAAAAAGAAAAGATTTTTCGATAATTGTTTCTTGGCCGGAGAATGATCAGCTTCCGGCACTGTCATATGCGGCCGTAAAGATGGGTTGAATCTTCGCGTCCTCACGGTATCATCTGGCATGACTTCCATAGGCTCAGTGGCTTTCTGATGGCGTCCGTCGAGACATTATGGCGATAAAGATCGACGACTCCCTGACCCCGAAAACGCTTCTTCCTAACATCACGCGCCTGTTTGAACTTTCGGCGGGGAAAATCCTCAGCCTCGAAAAGACCTTCGGGCCCGCCGAAAGCGCTCCCGTCTTTACGGCAAAAGGCAAATACATCCCCCACGGTTGGACAGACTGGACGCAAGGTTTTCAATTTGGTTCGGCCTTGCTCCAATTCGACGCCACGGGCGAAAAGCGATTTTTGGAACTTGGCCGCGCCAGGACAATGCAATCGATGGCCTCTCATGTTTCAAATATTGGCGGCCACGACCATGGATTTAATAATATTTCCACTTACGGGAATCTGTGGCGGTTGATGCGTGAAGGCAAAATCCCCTATCGGGAAAATGAGCAGGCCTTTTATGAACTGGCGCTCAAGGTTTCGGGCGCAGTGCAGGCGGCGCGCTGGACGCGAATTGCCAATGGCAAGGGTTTTATTTACTCTTTCAATGGCCCGCATTCACTTTTCATCGACACGATCCGCTCGTTGCGGTCGCTCGCCGTAGCGCATCAACTGGGCCACGTGCTGATGGGCGAACGCGGCCAGAGGATTTGCCTGCTCCAGCGTCTGATCGAACATGCCGAGACCACCGCCCAATGGAACGTGTATTATAGCGAGGGACGCGACGGTTATGATGAGCGAGGACGCACGGCGCATGAAAGTATTTTCAACGCGAACGACGGCCACTATCGTTGTCCAAACTCTCAGCAAGGTTTTTCGCCTTTCAGCACTTGGACCCGCGGTCTCGCCTGGGCCATGCTCGGTTTCTCTGAACAATTGGAATTCATCGAAGAAGCGGGGGCCCTCGCTCCTTCCATAGGCGAAATCTCAACGGTGAAAGCGCCTCCTACTCGATCCAGCCTGTTGCCCATGATAAGCCTGCTTCAGAAGGCTGCCGAGGCCACCTCTGAATTCTATCTCAAGAACACTTGCGCCGATGGCGTGCCGATGTGGGACACCGGCGCGCCGAATCTTCCTCGTCTGGGCAACTTCCTGGACAAGTCCGCTAATCCGTATAACGTCTGGGAACCTGTGGACAGTTCTGCTGCCGCCATTGCCGCCCAGGGTCTGTTGCGCTTGGGGAAATTCCTCCTGGGGGGCCCCCATCACACAAAGGGCGCCCACTACCGTCAAGCTGGCCTGACTATAGCCAGCACGCTTTTCAGCGAGCCGTATCTTTCCACTGACACCGAACATCAAGGACTGCTCCTCCATGCAGTCTATCATCGACCCAATGGTTGGGACTACATTGCGCCCGGGCAAAAGGTGCCGAATGGCGAAAGTGCGATGTGGGGCGATTATCATGTGCGCGAACTAGCCCTCCTGCTCTTACGTGAGGCGCAAGGGGGCAATTATCTGAAATTTTTTGATTCCAGCCGAAGTCCGTAAAATGCCAACGGTGGCACTCTAGAAGTGGGTAGTTCGTAAGACTTGGCGTATGGAGTTAGACGGCCATTCCCGAACATGGTAAATAAAAGAGGCTTGTCGCCGCATTGACAGCAACCGAGCACTGTACGTTAACCTGAATTTCAGAAAATGTCTGAAACTTTCAAACTTATCCGCATCGCTTCGCTGAAGACGACCGCTGATTTTCGGACCCATATTGCCTCGTTAGGCATCGAATTGCCCTGTGACGATGCCATCATCACTGGATCTCTTTCCCCCCTGGCGCAACCCGTGGCGTTGACTGCCATCAACGGCAAAACAATTGGGAATCGTTTCGCCATTCAGCCGATGGAAGGCTGGGACGCAACAATCACTGGCGGTTCCACGCCTGAGGTCCGGCGACGTTGGCAACGATTCGGCGAAAGCGGTGCCAAGCTCATCTACGGAGGCGAGGCGATGGCAGTGCATCCAGACGGAAGGGCAAACCCGAATCAGATCGTCATCATGGAGCGGAACAAAAAAGACCTGGCCCAGTTGTGTGGGATCGTCAGAGGCGCTCATCAGGAACGTTGCGGCACCATCGACGATTTGGTGATTGGGTTTCAACTCACACATTCGGGACGTTTCTGCAAGCCGAACGACAAAAAGCGTCTGGAACCGCGCGTCGGCTATCGTCATCCACTCCTCGACAGAAAGTTCAACGTAACCAGTGATGCTCAGATGTTCACCGATGCCGAGCTCGAACAGCTCAGCCAGAAATACATCGAAGCCGCCAAGATCGCCTGGGACGCTGGGGCGGACTTTGTGGATATCAAACACTGTCACGGCTACTTGCTCCACGAGTTGTTGAGCGCGTTCACCCGGCCTGGAAAATACGGCGGCTCATTTGACAATCGGACCCGCATCCTCCGTGAGATTGTTGCGGGCATCCGTGCCAGCGGAAATAAAATCGATTTGGGGGTGCGGTTGAGTGCTTTCGATTTTGTTCCATTCAAACCGGATCCGGCGCTTTCACACGCCGGTAAACTGGGCCCGGGAATTCCGGAGGATTTCGCCCATTGCCTGCCCTATCGCTACGCTTTTGGCGTCAACCCACAAAATCCGCTTGAGCCGGATTTAACGGAGCCCTTTCAGTTCATGCGACTCTGTGCGGAGTTGGGCGTGAAAATCCTGAACCTCAGCGCCGGCTCGCCTTACTACAACCCGCACATCCAGCGGCCCGCCGCCTATCCGCCTTCTGACGGCTACCAACCCGCTCACGATCCGCTTATCGACGTTGCGCGGCAAATTAACGTAGCGCGCCAGTTCAAGGCCCAAGCGCCGGCAAACCTTATCTTTGTTGGCACTGGCTATAGCTATCTTCAGGAATATTTGCCGCATGTTGCTCAGGCAGTAATTCGGCGGGGCTGGACGGATTTGGTTGGCCTTGGCCGCATGGTTCTATCCTATCCCGCGATGCCTGCGGATATCCTGGAGAAAGGCACTCTGGCCAGGAAATCCATCTGCCGCACCTTCAGCGACTGCACGACCGCCCCGCGTCACGGGCTGATAAGCGGATGCTATCCACTCGACAAATACTATGCTGCCAAGCCGGAATTTCAGAAGTTGAGAGAGATTAAGAAAGCCCTCGACCCCGTTCCCATTCCTTGAACAACTCTAAGGGCTTCGGAGGAGGTGTGCCCCTAAGCACCGAAGCAGGCGTCGTGAAACCCCGGGTTGGGATCGAGTAGATTACCAAGAGGCGTTTGTTCTTTGTTGAGGGTGCAAGTCCGCCGGCAGCCAGTGCCATCAGCGGACCCATGATGCGCGCGAATGAAATCCACATCGGATGTTCGGGTGCCACTGAGCCGTCGTGCGGTTGCGCCGTGCCGCCCTTCCGCACTGCGCCCGTGAGTAACTCAAACGCGCCGCGCAAATGATCGGAGAGGAGAAATTCCAACGCGCTACCAGCATAAGCGAGTGATTTGCGGCTGAGGAACACCACGCTGTCGTGCGTTAGGCCGTAATCATCGCCAGACTTCGTGAGGAACCCAAGCACGGTCAGGAAATCGCATAGGATGCGGATGCCCCGCGGTGAAGCTTTGGCATGGCGCGCGATCACCTCAGCAGTTTCCGGCGAGCCAGCGAGCACCGTGAAGATATCGAGTTCAACAGCGGCCTTGATCGCGGCGGTTTTCTGGTAGCTGTTGATCGTGTCGAACAAAAGCGCCGGTGATGGCGCTGGAGTTTTCGTCGCGGCTTCGCGTGCCAGCGATGTTGGATTCACGTCTGTCATGCGGGAGCCCGTTAATGAATGTTTCAGGATTCACGACAAGCTTTCCATGGGGAATTCAAGTTCAAGCGTTGGAGAGCTGATAACAGTTCGGCGCGATCCGATCCAGGCGGCCCGTCCCCTGTGCAGCCCACCATTGCGATGTGCCAGGCTACCAGGACCTACCACCGCCTACCACCACCTTCCAGGACCTACCGAGCGGCTTCCGCGGGGTGGGTGGGACGGGGGAGCGTGGAGCGTCGGGGTGTGAGAGGGGGTTCTCTTTTTCTTTCGAGCCAGGAACGGTTGTTGAAAAGGCCGCCTTGAACATCCTGAAGTTCTCTTCCTGACGCGCGGTTTCGACACACTGCTGTTCCTCGCGAGCCTGCCGGGCCCTGATGGTGGCGGTGGGGATGGGCGGCAGAGCCGGGGGAACGGCAGGGTTGGAGAGAGTGGAATCCGAAGGCGGATTGCTGAAGAACCTCTGGTTTTCGATGGCCGAAATTTGTTCTTGCTCCTTCACGTGGACCGGGTCGTACTCGCGGCCAAGGGTGCGGCGCGAGTCGTCGCGCTGTTTTTGGGTCACGCCTATGTCGCGGTTAAGGCGGACCAGGAGATCAAGGAGCTTGCCGTAGTTGTCGAGATTAGCTTCCGGGTCCTCGGCGCGGGCCAGTTTCTGGAGGAGGACTTGGGAGAGGCAGGTGGCGGCAGCCTGGAGGCCGAAAGTCTTCAAGAATATAGCCCCTGGAGGTGCGGGAGCACTGGATTTGACGAAAGATAGCATCTATTCCAAATTGGTTGCAGGTTCGCATTAACAAAAGCTGAAATGAAAAAGCTGCTGGGTCTGATCGTTTTCCCGCTGGCTGTGGGCGCTTTACGGCTATCCGCCCAAAACGCCGACTGGCATCTTGAGTTTCCAGGCTGCAAAATCGCCGGCAACCTGTATTACGTTGGCACTGCGGACCTCGCGGTTTATCTCATCAACACCCCCAAGGGGAACATTCTTATCAACTCCGATTTCCCGGAAGATCTTCCTCTGGTTCGGAAAAGCATTCGACAGCTTGGGTTTACGTACAGCGACACCAAAATCATCCTCATCAGTCATGCGCACAGTGACCATGACGCCGCCGTGGGCGAGATTAAGAAGGCGACGGGCGCGCGGCTCATGGTGATGGAGGCTGACGTGGCTTCGGTGGAAAGCACCGTAGCGGGCCGGCCGGGAGCCAAGGTGGATCGCATCCTTCACAATGGCGACACGGTCGAACTGGGTGGATCGAGGCTAACGGCCAGACTGACCCCTGGGCATACCCCCGGTTGCACGACGTGGCTAATGGACGTGCAGGAGGGCGGACGGAAATTGAATGCGGTGATTATCGGCAGTCCTAATGTGAATCCGGGTTACATCCTGGTGGGGAACAAGAGCTATCCGGAAATTGCAGCGGATTACGAAAAGACCTTCACCGTCCTGTTGAGCCTCCCGGTTGACATTTTCCTCGGAGCGCACGGTTCTTATTTCGACCTGAAAGGAAAACACGAAAGAATGAGAACCGGAAGCGGGAATCCCCTCATCGATCCTGCCGGCTACAGGGCTTATGTGACAGAACGGAGAGATGCCTTCCGCAAGGAATGGCAACGTCAGAAGCAGAATCCAGGTTCGCCCGCGCCATAGTTGGCGCATGTTTCAGAAACGTGGCAGGGCAAGCGTTCGCTCGTTTTTCTTAGAGGGAGAAGGGCCCATGTTTAGAGAATGGATCCGACCCCAACCGATCCATTGTGCAGGAGTGCAGGAGCATGACGGACTGAAGACGCTGGCCGGCGCGGGGATTCGCGCCATCAACACCCGAGCCATTCAGGATCTCAAGCGAGAGAAAGACGCCGAAATAAAAGCTCTCTCGCGATGGCTCAACTCCCAAACTGCGCCCGAGATGGGCGTCCAAGAAGAGCAGCAGCTTCTTCGTTCACTCGATGAAGCCCTGCGGGACTTGGAGGCAGGCAAGGGCGTCCCGATGGAGGAGGTGCGCAAGCTGGCGCCCTCATGGGTTGCAAAATAATCTTTGCGCCCCAAGCCATCGCTGATTTGGCGGAAGCCGTTCGTCACCTCGCCAAACACGATCCCAAAACCGCGGAACGCATCGGCCATGCGCTCGTTGACCGCGAGTTTGCGTTGCTCGGTGTTTTCGGACGGCACGAGTGGATCCTGCCAGATTGTGCCGGGAAGGAAACAACGGAGCAGGTGAAGGGAATCGGAGCCTCGTGTTAGTGAATGGCGAACGGAACCCAGCAATGAATCGCTGGGCTATTGTCGGTCGTCCCTGCGGGACTGAGGAGAGCGCGAGCGCCTCATTGCGCTCGGAGAGCGCGGGGTAGCCCACCTGGGCGTTTGGTAATGCTCGCGATATCCACGAGGGGTGCGACCGAACTGCTGGTGAAACTGGCGGGTGAAATGACTTTGGTCTGCGAAGCCGCAACTCAAGGCCACTTCCGCTAATGATCTATTGGTGTAAATCAAACTCCGGCTGGCGATGCGCAGCCGGAGTTTGCGCAGATATTTCTAGGGCGTGATATGGAAGCTGAGGATCTTTCCCCTGATGTCCAAATCCTCCCCGTCCGGATGGTCGAGCGCATGATTGATCAGGAAGGCCCGATTTACCCAAAGGTAGCGACCCTGTCGGTCCTTCACCCAGGCGAGGACGCTATCAAGCAGATCGAAAAGCTCGGCCAAATAAGAGGGGTTTTTTGCCAAAGCCATCATGCAATCTGAAGTTTTGCGGCTACAGCGCGCAAGCATTACTTTGACATTCAGGAGGGGCGTTTTTAGTATCTCGGCCGTGCAAGCTCCGACCCAACCAATAGTTTAAGCAATGGCCGCGAATCGATGCGTCTGCTTTTGGTTTCTCCTCCTCTCGTGGGTTTTCTGCGCGAGACTATTCTATGCACAGCCCGTTGCGCCGGATCGCAGCGGTCGGCTCGCGTCTGAATTCGCGGAAAAGGCAACGGAAATGTGGAAACAGCTTCCGCCTCTCCAGACTCATAATGAAGAGGGCCAGGAGGCCGAGGCCGCCCGCCGACGGCGGCGGGAGGAGAATTATCAGGCGTTTCTGCGGGAGAAAATTCAAGGGTCCTGGTTTGCCGCCCTCACCGCCGTCGAGGCGGACGATGCTTTTTCTGTGCGAGGCCGATTTGCAACCTGGAAGGGGCTGATGGATTTTCTTTTGGAACGAGAGGCCCTGGTTGAAGTTTGGGCCTACTCTGAGGGGGCAGACGGGCCTCGCCGGATCCCCGCCACTGAGTTAGGTGTTCTCCATAAACAACAACGGGAACAGCCGACCTTCATCACAGTTACCTATCCGAACAGCGCAACCGGCGGGTTGGTGACTAATCGGATCGAGTTCAACTTCCAAGCCGCCAGCCAAGTCGTGGCAGCCAGCACCGGCTATCAACGTCATCGGGAAATCCAGTTAGCCGCACGCAAGGTGTTGGGCAGCCGGGATGAAAAGGGTAGATTGAATGCCACGGCGCAATGGAAGGAATTGAATGAGGCCGCTCAGTCCGGTCGTTTGCCACTCGCTGAAATACCTCTTAAGCCAACGCAAGCGAGCGATTTATTTGTGGCATTTGAATACGCCGTGGATTCATTCAACAACTTTACCAATGTCATCGGGGTTTATCGCGAGAGCGAAATTGAGCGGCGTGTGGCGCAGGACTCCCCAACGCAATCGGCCCAAATCCTGGTGCTCAAAAAGGCTGGAAAAAACCAGCAGCAGGAAGTGCGCGGTTTTCGCGTCCGAGGTCTGACGGATGCATTAGAACCGGCTCCACATCCGGTGCCGGGCCAGGATGCGGTGCAGCTACGCGTTAAGAATTCATCCGAGCCGGACGTGGGAAAATGGAACGTGCTGGAATTTGGCGAGCCGGACATCGTGGAGCAATCGGCTTTGGCCAAGTTCAGTTTGATTAGCGCGTATCTGGAAAAGAAGCGCAAGGAGATCGCCGTCAAGAAATCCCGCCTCGACCTTATCGCCGAGCCAATTTTTGCCGGCCTGAATATTGGCGGCGGACTGGCCGCAGTGGGCTTTCCGATCGGAGAGGCGGCCCGGCTCGGTTACAACGTGGCGGTAGTGCCATGGTTCATCCCCGACGTGCCGAGCGTCAAGGAAATGCGCGACCTGTTTCGATTGATGGCCGCCACCGACAAACATCCGGAGTTGAAAACCCGGCCGGGCCATTACCTGGGCGAGGCGGACTTCAGACACTTGCGGGAAGTGAGCAAGGACCTGACGGACGCCGATGTGATCGAGTACCTTCAGCGAATTAGCGACGAAGATTTGAAGGGGATGTTGCGGTTGGCGAAGATGCAGGGGATTGACGCCAGGGTCAGCGACCTCCTCAGCATCATCGCTGGCGCAGGCAAAGTAAGCGGCTGGACTGACAGCGCCGGGTTCCAGCGGGATGTTTTCAACAGCATCTATTTTTCCGTGAGCGGTGAGGTCAGCATCAAAAACATCATCGCCGTGCTGGTGGGTGGAACTGTGGCAACTCCCAATTCAGGATTTTCGTTGAAGACGTTAAGTGAAGGGCACGGGCCGCAAGCGGCGTGGCTGCAGTTTCTCAATTTCACGGTCGATATTCGAGCGGTGGTTAACACCGTGGCGCGCATCTCCCACCCCAGGCTGGCGGACAAGGAGCTGAAAAAGCCCTTTCCTTATGCCCCGCGCATGTCGGATTTGGCGGCTTACGAAATCCGCATTTTTGGTTTTCCACTGTTCATCTTTTACAAGCGCGGGCTGCTGAAGGATGATTACAACTCCTACCTCAATGACTATGCTTATGGTCTCATTGGAGCCACCATTGTCGAACACTTCACTACGCGCGAGGAAATGGACGCGGAAATACGGGGAGGATGGATGGTTCCACTGGGCTACGTGCGAGTACCGAACGGCAAGGGTGCTTGGAAAGAGACGAACCTGGCCGTATTTGCGCACCGAGTGCGGAGCGGGCGGCACAAAGGAAAGACCACTATCATCATTTACGGGTTGAAGGCTTATGAGGAGCAGTCACGATTGATCGAACGGGAGTATTTGCGATTTAAACAATTCGATCAGGCGCTCGGGGAAGGCGGCGTAATCGAGCAATTGCTGGACGCAGAAGACCGTGAGCTGTTGCCAGCACGGGATTTCGAGCCCCAATTGCACCCCGGCGTGAAAGCCGGGGAAGAGAAGTACGCACCGCTATTAGGCGGCTTACAGGAGTTGCACCGGTATTGGAAGCGAAAATCATGGGGGCTCCCCTTTGACACCAATGAGGTCGAGACTGTAGCTGGGACTTTTGAAAGTTTTGCCGCTAAGGGCATTCTTGTGGAAGATCGGGATCCGCTTCTCGGCGTGGACCGTTTCAACAGCACTTTTCGATATCGCAGGCTGAAGGGCAACAAATGGCAGGTCATGCAACTGACCCTTGTCCCGGGCCTGGCAGAAGTCGAACGGGAACTTTCCAAGGCGCGGCAAGGGGAACAGATTGAGCAGATACGACGAGCCGCGATGTCGAGTCAGGGAGAGGGCGTCATCCTTCTCAACAGCGCAGTGCAGGTAAATGGGCGCTACGAAATCGGCCCATTATTGCAGAGTGAAAAAGGGGAAGTGATTGGCTTTGGGGTCAGAACTGGGTCCAAAGCGATGGAGGAAATGTTTGAGAGGATTGATCAGCTTCCAATTACTGATCGGGCACGGCTCCAGTTCAATCACTTTGCCGGGACGCTGGTGGCATTGGACGTGGCAGGCACTGGGCGGCCCGAGAACGTTTACGTTACCATAGAATTTCCCCTCGATAAGATCATCCAGCGCGTCCGGATGAACCCGCTGACCGGAGAGAGCGAAAGCCTCAAATTCGAGCAGGGTCGATTGATCAGCGTGACAACCGAACGCCGCCTTACGGAAATTGAGTATGGAGACACCCATCAGGAGCAGGCCAGCCGCAGCTATTTCAACGGCGGCACTCGGGAGCAGCCCATCAAAGGCCCCCTGCTAGAGGAGACGCGGACACTGGAGATTTGGTTTCGTAACTTCAGCGAACCCGGAATCGATTTCAATCAACCGCTGCTTTTAAAGCTTAAGATCAATCACGTCACCGGGCAGATTTCACGCGAAACCTATGGGCTTTTCCCCCTTCCCCTGTCCATCGTGGATGATCAGTTCATCACTCAAAACCAATTCAATGCTTATGGAATTTTTATTTCCGCGAGCGTGGTGGACAACGGAAAGAGCGAAGCTGATTTTGGGCGCCCGCTGCTGACAAAGCTGTTAAATCCGATGAGTGGCCAGGAGAGGTTTCTACTTTCCTCAATTATCCCCCAGGACCAATTGGCGGTGCTCAAGGATTTGAAAGCCCAGGGATATCAGACGGCTATCGAGAAGAAGGACATGGTCAAGGGTCTGACCAAAAGGATCGTTTTGGACAATAGCCACTGGGGGCGAAGAGCAGGGGAGTCCTGGCTTGATGGGTTTGATGGCGCTGCCACGTTTGCTCGGGACGCGGCCTCCGATTATCGCGACGAGTTTTTTTTCGGGCTGGTCCCATTCAAAACTCAAGTTAAGAGCGTGGGAGGGGCGCTGCTGTCGGAAGTGGAGATTCAAAGATACGATCCTCTTTCCCGCAGAGTGTTCGGGGTGGAAATCGATTCGACTGGCCGGATCGGCACCAACACGTGGGATTATCGCTGGGAGAACCCCGTGGAACTGGAGACGGGATTCCGCAAAACCGCCCAGCAATACGACCGGAATGAAACTGCGGTGACGGGAACGACCACCAGCAAATCCTCCGGCGAACTCCTCGCCAGTTTTTCTGGCCAATTCGCCCCGGAGAATCGGACGTGGAAAATCCGGCGCAGCCTCTGGTTCAAGCCCGGAATCACCAATGGAATTGAAACTCAAACTTTGAGCGGTTTCGGCCAATTGATTTCTTCACGCACCGGAGAGAGCTTTGAAAGCCAGCCTCTCTATGATATTCAGGGCAGGGAGATCTCCCGACAGGTTTTTCGCAAAAACGCCGCCACTGGGCAATTCGATGTGGCTCATAGAAAGGAAGACGATTACCATTGGCATCAAGGTGAACGGGACGCGCGTGTTCAGACCTTGATCGAGGGCAAGTCGTACGATGCCTTCCGCATAGTGGTCGATGCCAACGGGAGGACGGTGTCCGAGGGGATTCGACAATTCCCCGGCTTGGATTTGAAGACCATCCTCACTTATGATGGAGCCTCAGATCGAATCCTAAAAGCGGAGCAGTTCCAAAATGATCAACTGCGATTCACCCGCTTAAGTCTGCCGGAACGCCAAAATGCAGACGGCGCCTGGGTATTGCCAGTGAGGGAGGTTCCGGGGTGGGGGCTGATAGCCACTCAAACTTTCATTCTGGGGGAAACGTTTGCGCGACCTTCGACGACAGTTTACAAAGACGGCACGCAGGTAGCGGTGAAAGAATGGTTTGAAGGCACGCCGTTGGCCAAGGTTTCCGAAGTTTTGGATCGGCGTGGCCTGGTGAAACAACGATTCATCAAATCCCTCAACCAGGGCACTAACGGGGGTAGGCCCTTCGATATCCTCACGCGCTCCAAAGTGAGTCATTGGGGCGTGGTCGGAATGGCCGAGGAGAAAGCCTTCCTCCGCGGCACGGACATCGCTTTGTTTAACAGAACAGAGGATGAGCACACATTCTTTGACTTGCGAAAAGCATATGAAACCCCTTGGTTCACGGTTGATTCGCGGGGGGAGCGTGGCACCGAGGTAGTCCTCAATCAGGAGCGTCTGACACATGTCATCACACTGTTCCAAAGCAAACTCCTGGAGGCACCTGCCACCGCCAACCCTAAAGCAGCCTTCGAACCGGGACTGATTCTCGATGCAATGGATTTGCGAGGCCTCTTTTACAACCAGGTGACTCGCCAAAAGCTGGACCGAGCCGGGAACATTTTGGAGGAAAAAATGGGCCATATTCCCAATCCGGGGGAAAGCGGCTACTCCGATCGAACCATTAGCAATGGACTGGTCCAAGTGAAGCTGACCAGAAAATTCCGCTACCAATACGAACGCGGATGGCTCGTGGAGAAAGGGGTCGAGGAAAAGGAAGGCCGGACATTGTCCTTTCTCAAGGAGGCTCCGCCGGCAGGGGTCACGAGCATTTTAGTCAATGAGGGCGGCCGGGAATGGGTGACCGAAATAGAAGCGATGGAAGCAGATTCCGAGCAGCAGCTGGAGGCGGCTGACGCCCAAAATTTTATTTTCCGCCGCCTGCACTCCCCCCGGGCATTGGAGCGCAACCGGTTTATGCCGGGTCGCGTGGACACATGGACGGCTTGGACTGCCACCGAATTGGATGCGGACGGAAAAAAATTGTTCGACTCCGAAACCATCTACGGAGGCTCGGGCAAACCCAGTGTGGTGAGGACGATCAAGAGCATGAGTTCAGGGGAGCCTGCAACAAAAATTTCTTACACCATTTCCCCTCCAGCGGCAGAATCCTTCCAATCGCAGACGCTGGGCCGAGGGGCAAATACGTTAAGCCTGGATTTAGGGGATGGCAATTTTTGGGGAAGTGATTTCGTTTATTTCTATCTCCTCGACGCAACCAATCTGGCTCTCGTGATCCGGGATGATTCCGGCAAAACGGTGCGAATTGTGTCCGGGGATCCCCGGTTCCCGGATCGCTTGGAATCCACTTCGGCCACCACCAGTGGCAGTTTCCAATGGTTTCCAGACCAGAAAGAGCCGGAGCAGGCTGCGAGCGTTAATGCTCCAGGCTCTCTGCTGGGAAAAGGCGGCCTGATTGCTCTCTCGGTGCACGATTTGGCCAAGGCGGGTCTGAAGATTCAACACCTTGTTTCCATCCAAATTGAATTGAAACCCATCGAAGAGGCCTCCGTTCGTCTTTCGCCTCTTTATCGTTTGGAACGCGGGGCCAGTTTTGTGGCGGATCGGGAGCGTCTCAAGTTTTCCCATGCCCAACAGAACCACTCGAGCGGTTTTAAGACGCTGATTACCCGCCAGGAAAAGCTCACCCCGCGAGAACTCAAGGCGGGGCTGAAGCAGAGTTCGATCACAGCGTGGAATGGCTTGCCCATCGTAAGCACTCATAGCCGAAGCACTTTTTTGGAATTCCCCCATCTGGTTGTCCTGGATAATTCCGATACGGGGTCGCCCCAGCCCTTATATGCACTGTCGCTGGATGACGGCCACTTATTGGAGCATTATAAAACGCAACAGGGGGGCGATTCTCATCTTTGCACCGTAGTGCAGGGATTCGGGTTGCCGCGAAGAGAGGTTTTTCGATCCGCCCTCCTGGAGGACGAGTTGGCCCCCGGAATCATCGCCTACGGAACCGATTATTCTATCAGCATGGGATTCGCGAAGGGTCGCGGCGCGCTCGGCCAGGCACTAGCCACGTTGCGCAATCGGATCGCGGCGAACGCTTTTGCCTATGGCGGCGAGCGCGTGAGCCGGCTGTTCCGGGCTGACCAGGGGAGACAGCCTGGGGATTTCAATTATTCCTTGCTGCAGGAAGCCAGACAACAGGCTCAGGATATCAATCGCCTGCCCATGTTAGCGCAGACCCTTCTGCCAAACCGCGTTTTACCCTGGGAACAAGCGCTTCCAACGGAGGTGAACGTTTCCACCCAGCAATGGAATAGGGTGAGCCGCGCGCTGCTAACATTGGGGGAACGGTATTTGGAGGAATACCCCCTCACAGGCTTGATCCCAACCTCACCCGAAACTCTCACCGAAAGATATGTCGATACCGTCCAGGAAGCGGGGTTAATCACGCTGGCATCCAAGCTGGGCCAAACGGGGCTGGCCAAAGAATTGTTGGACTTTTATTGGGACAAATCCCAAGGCGGGCAAAACGCACTCCATGCAGCCTATGATGCGGAGGCCGGTACGGCCAAAGCCGGAGAGCTGACTTCGGAACGCCCACGAAATGCGCTGCGCACTGCGGATGCGCAATTGGCCGTCGCCGATGCAGCTTTTATGTTAGGGATCCGGACTGGCGAAACGAAATGGCTCACCTTAGGCAGGAATTTAACCGAGCTCGTCCTGAAGGAATTTCGCGCGCCTTTGAGGTTGCCGGGCCCGCCCCGCGGAATTTGTGAATACCCATTCCTGCGCATTCGGCACGCTTATGGCCTGACCTTGTGGCCGGCGGCGAAGTTTTACCCGCTACGCACCAACGCTCGCGCCTACCTTCTGCTCAAACAACTCCATGAACTCCTGGATCGGACTTCATCTGACGACCGCTGGCGTGAACAAATCAGCGGCGCCCTTGAGGAACAGGAGGCCTGGCTCAAGATCAATATCGTTCCCCAGGCGGAAAAGACCGGGGTCGTACCAACGGGTATTTTTGAAATCCAGGACATTAACCGGCAGAGCACAGCATTCGGAGTGGAAAGATGGACCGCCGCGGAGGATTGGCTGATTTTCCTGGAAGCGGCCAATGCCATGGGGCTCCCGCCAGCGAGCACCCGGCGCTGGCTCGAAAATCTGGCTCGCGTCCATGGGGTGCAATTGACTAACAGTTGGGGTTTGGATTGGAGCATTGCGCTGCTGCGAGCGGACGCGATTTCGTCCCAGGCAACCGCTAAATTTCAGCGCACGGCCAAACTTCTGGAATACCCGCAGGCCGAACGGTTCGCCCGTCAGAATCTCAACTTGTTGAAAGAAGGGGCTGCCTTTCCCGTCCTGGCTACGGCGGCCCCCGCGACGCAGCCTGTTCAATCCGGTCAAGGTTTTTTCATCTCGCCTCGAACCAACCGCCCTGGCTGGCCGATTACACTGGGCGCCTATACGGAAATGATCGGCCCACGCTGGGACGCTCCCAAGACAAACACCGCAATTATGACTTCTTCGGTGGGAGAGATTTTGGCACCGCAACGCACCGATCTCACGGTCTTCATTCTCATTACGGCTGGTTTTTATTTGTTTGTGCTGCTCTCGGCGGTGTTTTGGTGGCATTTTCGAGCGCTCCGCCAGCGTGAGCATGCCACTGTCTTTCCCGACCCTCTCGTTCCAGAGGCAGTCCTGCAACGGGCCGAGGAGCGCTGGGCGAAACGGGTGCTCGGCGTGCGCATTCCCGAGGGGGCGGAGAAAACGCGTTTTTCCAATGCGCCGCTGGAACAGAATTTCTTGCTCCAATTGAAAGCCATTTACAAATTGGTGCTGGAGTGGCGCCGCCAGGAAAACGGATGGGAGGAAGAGGATGGGCGTCTGGCAGCGGATGATCAGGACGCCTGGCTTAATGGATTGGATGAGTTCGCCACCCTGGTGGGGTTGTACATGCGCTGGGTCATCAAAGCCGGCGTCAAGGACGGCTTCAGCAGGCCCGATGTCATGATGGAGAACGAAGACAGCAATCACATCTGGTCTCGCTTAGTGATGTTTTTGTCCGAGTATTATTGGGGCCTGGTGACATTGATGCGGAACTACAACAATTTGGTGACGCGCCAGGACAAATCTAATCTTCAAGGGGAGATGACTCAACTGCTCAGCCTGATGGGCATCCGGCAACGCTCCGAAAGCTTCGATGCGCGAAAGCTGTTCGACTTCCCAACGGACAATTCGGCCATGGATTTGCTGGCCATTCAGCGGCCGGGAATGACCCTCGACAAACTGGCACTGGAAATCTCCCGGACGCTTAAAACCCCCTACTTGCACGTGGTGCAGCTTGTGGAGCGTTATAAGGAATTTAAAAGGCGGGAGAATCCCGATCCGATTCATCCTTATTTGATCGAATTCGCCAAGGTGAGCCCTCATTTCTTTCTGATGGGGTTGGGAGCGCTCATTTGGTACAATCAGGGAATTGGCGACAGCCCCATTGTTCCTTACCTGTGGTCGGTGCTGACCAATTTCGCCCTTGCTCCCTCCTCGCTGATCTGGGCGCTGCCGTTAATGGGCGGCCTGATGCTGAGCTTTGCCACGCACTTTGTCAAAGTCTATCGCTTCGACGCACCCATGCTTGCGCGCGAGAAAACGGAACTCTTTCTCGACGCCACTGTCACGAGCCTGTTCGTCAAGCAGCACTCGATCATGCCCAAGGCGAGAGAAGGAAGATGGTGGAACCCGACCTTCTATCAGTGGGCGGGATGGGGTTTGCGCGCTTTCGGCTTTCTATATCTGGCGATGATGCTGTTCAGGCTGGACACGCCGAGCTTCGCCACCTTTTTGATCGTGAAAGGACTGTTCGCCATGCTGATGTTGGCGGAGGTCGCCGCCATTGCTCTGCCCCTGGCGGGAACCTTATTAAGCAAATCCCTGCAGGACCGGGTCACGACCAACCCTCGGGCCTGGTGGATGACGAAGTTTCTCAACCGGCTCAACATCACGTCCACCCGGCCAGCCTCGCCTCTCTGGTTGACCATCAAATATCACGCTCAACCGTCGGTCCCGACGGGGAGTTTTGGGGGAATGACCCAGGCCATAGTTTTTTACTTCGTTTTCGCGGCCACGTTTTTCCTGGTGGGCGGCTTTCTCTGCCAGCAGATTTTCTCTCTCTGGTTCACCGATACTTATCTTCAGGCCTCAGACTGGAAATTGTTTTTTGGCGGGTTGCTTTTCTGGAATACGATGTATCTGCTGCGCTACGGATTATTCCTGGCGTTCACAGGCGTCGCCTCAATCCTCGCGACCTTCCCCATCAAAGGCGCGGTGGGTCTGCTGGCGCTCGCGCAGATCCTGCGCATGTTTTTCCTTCCGGAGGCACGTCCTTACCCCGCGTTGACTTATGCTCTGATGCCTTTTGGACTGCTCCTGCTCTTTTTCGAAAAACCCTTGAGAGCATGGCTGAAACAAACCTTTTCGATTCGTTGGCCGAAACAACGGGCGGACGACGAAATGCGAATGAAACTCTCTCAACTCAAACAGGAGAGGACAGCCACCCTGGGCGTGGTTTATATGAGCGGCGACGATTTGGCTTATCAGAAGCTGACCCCCGAGCTGCTAATGACCCGTTGGAGAGTCCTGCGCGACAAATTAGATTCCTTCGGTCTGCGGTTGCTCTTTGGCCTGGCCAATCGTCCAGAAGACGCGACACTAAAGAACTGGTTTGAGGCTCTTTATGAGGCGGAAAAGAAATCCGATGTTACGCTCTGGCATCCAATGCAACTCGTCCTGCCTGGAGAGACGCCCCCGCTCCGTCCCGAATTGGGTCTGAACCTGACGGTGGAAAGCGGAGAGCATCGGAGTCAATTGTTGACCGCCTGGCATCTTCGCCGCTGGCTGGTGACCATGATGTCCACCGCGGGGCACTCCCAGGATACCGCGATTAACCTGGTCGATATCGCAGTCCGGCTGGACCAGGAGGGGCTGGGAGCTAACACTGCCTTTTATCTCATTCAAAATAAGTATGACAATAGCGAGCAGAATCGCCCTTCACAAACGCCCTACCTGAAAGGTGAATTGAATCAGCGCAACAAACTGGCCCGGCTTTTGGCGGCTGTGGCACCGGGTGTCCGCGCTTACAACCTCCAGGATTGGACGCCTTTTGGATTCAAGGCTGGGGCTTTGACCGGGATGGATTTCGTGCACGAAGAGTCCCTTCGACTCACCACCATGTTGCTGCTGGATCGCAACGCCACGGTGCATGATCTCGATGCTCTGATGGCGGACCTCACCCAAGCCCTGACTGATCCCGATGTGGTCATCATCATTCCAGGCCGCGGCACTACCAACACGTTGACCTCGTTGGGTCAGGGATCGCAAATGGTTGAGGAGGGTCATCGGTCTTTCCTGAAGGGTTTGCTGTCGCTGCTGGGAGGAAATGCCAGCGAGGCAATCGGCACGGGGTGGGGTAATATTCTGGCGGTCTCCTATGGGCGCGTCCTTCGAGCCATGACCGATGGGCATTCGGCCAAGATGCCCCTCACCTCGCGGATGCAAAGGGGTTCTTCTTTCGCGGTGCGCACGGAGGGGTTGATCGGGTTTGCCCCCCATGCAGTGGGTATTTCCGAGGATACCTGGGCCGTTTCCCAGGCCGCGCACAACACCATGGCCTTGGGAGGGCGGGTGAAATTCCTGCTCTCGCGCGCCATCTGGCACAAGATTCGCGAGACGTGGAGCCATTCTGAATGGCTGGCTTCCTTCCCGCGCTGGTCCGGGGGCTACTTGCAGATGATGCACGATCCTCTCATGCAGCGCATCAACGACTTTGGGCCACAATCAGTTTTCGCCAAAGAAGCCAGGGCCAACAGCGGCAGAAACTTTTTGAGCGCGCCCTTCGCTCTCTTGAACATTCTCTTGTTGCCCTTGGCGATCATGCTGGATGTGACTCCGTTCATTCAGATTCTCATCCTATTGTGGAATTTCGGGTTTGTCATGAACCAGATTCTGACCGTGCATGGTTTGAACACTTACCTGGAGAGCTGCGGTTTTTATCGAATTCCGGCCTTGCTGGGGGCCGCTGTGGCCGGAATCTGTCCGCTGTTCATGCCTCGACTGGTTCCCTTCGCCCCGGGCCTGATCCTCCTGGGCTGCCTGGCGGGCGGTTTTCTGGTCGGCCTTAGCCGGTGGCTATACACGCGCGTGCGCGACATTATTCTATTCGGACCCCAGTTGGTCCTGCACGCCCTGGGTCAGTTGGTGCGGCAAAGCCTGGAGTTCGTGGTTTCTGGCGCTTCCCCGGAAGACGCCCATGGCGTGAACATGGCTTTCCGGGCCTGGGCCGGCCCCCGGGAAGATCGTCCCCTCGATTCTTTCCCCAATTTCATAAATCTCAAAACGGTGATTTGGCTGGTTGGTTTGCTGGCCGTCGTTCTGAACCTCTTCGCACTCTCGAATCTCGACATGCTCAACGTCCTGTTGCTGCTGCCTTCCCTGCTCTTCAGCGTGAGCATGCTGATTGGTCCGTTTATCCTCCGGCCGCGCATCGGAAAACCACTGGGCAAATGGGCCATCATTCCCAGGATGCTCGGCTGGCTTGGGGCCTTCACTTTTTTCACCGCGGTCTCAATGCTGGTGGCTGCGGGCGGTTGGTTGGATTGGCTTGGTCTCATCCTTTTTTGCGCGCTTTTCGCCCTGCTGGCGCAACAAGGCATGAAATTCGTGTTTTTTCGCCACCGATTGCGGCTGGCCCAAAAGCGGTTGATCCAAATTCTGGATTCTCCGAAAACGTGGCCCGAAGAAAATAAGAGTCTGGCGCAGCGAATCTTGCAAAAAGCCTGCGGGGATGCTGCCCTTGTCGAAGCCGAAATAGCGGCCAGACCGCCCGCCCAGCGGGAAGCGGTTCTGCAACTTGTCCAGCATCAAATTCAGCCGCTGCTGAAATCACCTCTCCCGGCCAAGGCATCCCTCACTCCCAGGACCAGTTGGGTTTCGGAATTTGGCCGCTCGCTGGTTCTCGCGCTGTTCGTTCTTCTCTGGTTTTTCATCGTGCCCGTGCCCGGCTTGTTAGTCTTTACCTATGGAGATTACCGCTTTTCCCTTGGACTAAGCACCATTCTATTGATGGTCATCGGGGCAATCGCCTTCGTGCTGCTCGCCTCGTGGGTGGGGAAATTTATTCAATGGATGGATCGTCGCGGTTTCCACGGAGGCGGGCTGGCGTCGCGCATGGAAGCGGCATATCGCGCGTTCCATTCCACACTGGCCGTAGCCGGCGAAAGGTCCGCGGCGGAAATTGCGAGCGTGTTTGCGTTGTTCACCGATTTTCAGACTTACATGGACCAGCGTAGCTACGCCCATGCGCGCCGCTCGTTAGAATCGATTGAGGGCAATCTGGGCCGGCCCCCCTCGAAAAAACCCCAGGATACAACGCCTTGAAAAGATGAGTTGTAACCGCCCGGCCCAGGCCGGTCACAGAGCCGCTCGGGGCAAGAGGCCGCGGCGGCTCCTACTTGCCCCTTCGGGGAGAGGCATCGGCTGCTTTGCGACAACGATCCGCGATCAACGATAGCTTTTCCAAGAAGACCTCCTGTTCAGATTGTGGCAGCACCGCCAGAATTTCAGCCTGCAGGGCAAGGGCGACTTGCCGAGCTTGATCGTATGTTCGCTGGCCTCGTGGCAAAACCTGGATGCGATGGGCGCGCCGATCCTTCTCGTGTGGCCTGCGTTCGATTAGCCCAGCGGCTTCCATCCGCTCCAGCAGCGAGGCGACTGTGTTCGGATCGCTGGTGATGATATGGGCGAGTTCCCGCTGGCTGAGGCCGCGCGTATCCCCTTCCAGCAGGGTTCGCAGGACGGTGAACTGGTCGGGAGTCAGACCGAGATGACTAATGCGGCGCCGGAAGGCCTGGTTGATTCCGTACCAGGCCCGGCGCAGCAAAGGGGGCAACCGCCGGCGCTGTGGCGAATCCATCGGCAGAGAAGGCAAGGCTTTGCGATTCAAATTGGATATGGTCACGCTAAATTGAATATCGACCGAAGATGATACGTATAAGTATTATTATTATTGCCAACGTCGTGAACTTTTAGAATACTCACTGGCCGGTGGGAAGAAAATTTGTTTTGTTGGGGTAAGTTGATTTTGGACGACAAAAGTTGAATTATGAAAAGGTCATTTGCTGGCATCGCCCCGGTTAGATCTGCAAGAATTTTATCAAGCACGGGACGCGCTTTGCTGAAGCGCGAGGGCGCCTGTCTGGCGTGGCTCTTCGCCAGCCTATTCTTTTTGATCAATGCGGGTCAGACTGCACCCGTCCGAGGCTGGCTAAGTTGGCGCGGTCCGCTGCAGAATGGAACCTCTCTGGAAAAGAATCTCCCGGACAAGGTGGATCCGAAAAATCCCCTCTGGATGGCTGATTTTCCTGGGCAATCCACAGCGGTGGTGGCCGATGGCAAGGTTTATATCATGGGTTATCTCGGTGAGGGTGCGGATCTGCAGGAAGGGGTGGCCTGCTTTGACGCTGAGACGGGCCGCAAGCTTTGGGAACAGCGCTACAGCGATTTTTTGAGCGACACTATTTATCTGCGGTATGCCACTTCCAGCCCAACAATTGATCCGGAAACCGGCGATGTATTCATTCAGGGCACGCAGGGCATTCTGGCGGCCTTCACCGCTGACGGAAAGGTTCTCTGGAAACATTCCATGATGGAAGAGTTTGGCCGATTAACTTTTCCTAACAGCCGCACCGCTTCGCCAGTGATTGATAAGGACCTGGTGATCACGCGAGGCATTACGGCGAACTGGGGCGCGCAAGGCCCGGCAGGGGACCGATTCTATGCCTTCGATAAAAAGTCGGGCGAACTGGTCTGGGCCTCAAGCCCTGGTGATCGGCCAAAGGACAATTCTTTCTCTCATCCTTATCTGGGCTGGCTTGACCACAAAAGGGTCTTTTACTCGGCTACCGGGGACGGGGGGGTGGTCTGCGTCAACGCGCGGACTGGTGAACCCCTTTGGCGAGTGCCGTTATTTAAGGCCGGCATTAACGCGACGGTAGTGGTGCATAATGATGACAAGGTGATCGCCATTTATGGCACGCCTTACGAGCCGGGCCAGATGGTGGCGCTGAAGATACCCAAGGTAGCGCTCCCGGTGAGCCCTTCAACGGGCGCCGTGGTTGTGGCGCGCTCGGCCGTCGAACTCTGGTCGGCGGATATTTCCACCTCCACCAGTTCGCCCATTCTCGTCGGCGACCGCATTTATGTGGTGACCGAAAAAGGCGATCTTTGCGCCTTGAACGCTAACACCGGAAAGATTGACTGGAAGCTGAAGCTTGGGATCGAGGAGCGGAATTCCTGCCCCTTTTACGCGGACGGCAAGTTGTACGTCCCCATGCTCGATGATCCCAAGACGAAGACCGAGGGGGGTGGAGAAGCTGGCACGAGAGGCGCATTTTACATCATAAAGCCGGGGGAAAAAGCAGGGGAAATCCTTGACCATGTTGCTTTGGATGGCCGCTGTTTTGGCACCCCCAGCGCCTTCAATGGAAAAATTTATATGCAGACCACCCGCCATCTCTACTGCTTTGGGAAAATGGGCGCCAATCCCCAACTGGCTGAGGAACCACCTGCGAAAAGCTGGCCGAAACCGGGACAGGCTTCCCAACTCCAGATCATCCCGTCGGAGGTTTTGCTTCGCCCCACCCAGGCGGCGTCCTTCCATGTCCGCTCTCTCGACGCCGATGGTTTCATGGTGGAGGAAATCCCGGATGTAAAAGCCATCAAATGGGCGCAATATATCCCACCCACCGCCAAAGTGCGCTCAGTGCTTCCAGGGGCCTTCAACGAACAAGCTCAGTTCACGGCCTCGACGGAGCCCAAGCCCTCGGCTGGCGCTTACCAGGCTTCGCTGGGAAATCTTAAGGGCTACTTGCGGGGGCGCGTCTTGCCCTACCTGCCCCTCAAGCAGGACTTTGAATGGGCCTCCCTGACGGAGACCAATGAATTCGATGGCGGGCGGTTTGCCTATCCGCCGTTGCCATGGATTGGGGCGCGCTTTAAATTTGAGGTCCGCGAGAAGGACGGCAATAAAGTGCTGACGAAGACGACGGACAACCCTTTTTTCCAACGAGCGACAGTTTTCATTGGCGACGCGAGCACCCGGAATTATACCATCGAAGCGGATGTGATGAGCGACGGCAACCGGCGAGTCATGTCCGACGTGGGATTAATCAACCAACGCTATTTGATTGTGCTCAAAGGAAATGAACAAAAGCTGGAGATCAACTCCAATCTCGAACGGTTGCGCGTGCCCGCAGCCTCGGAGCCTCCTAACTTCAAATGGCTGCCCAAAATTTGGTATCGTTTGAAAGCGCGCGTGGACGCGCAAGACGACGGATCGGGCGTCGTGCGCGCCAAGGCTTGGAAGAAAGAGGATCCCGAGCCGGAAAAGTGGACCTTGGAAGTGCCGCATCAGCACGCGCACGCGAGCGGTTCCCCCGGCCTGTTTGGTTTCTCCCCACAAATGAAAGTCTATATCGACAATGTGACGGTCGTGCCGAACTGACCTCCAAGCCTACGGACAATGCGATGCCAAAACTCTCAGCCTTTTATGGGATCGACATTCGCACGACGGAATCCGAACAGCCTGCAATGACTCTGCACGATAAATCAAAATCATGAAAACATTCCTGCTTTTTACGGGCGCTCTTTTCTTGGGCGGCCCCATCTCCCACGCCACTGATTGGCCACAATGGGGCGGCACTGATCCTGGCCGCAATATGTATTCGCCGGAAAAAGGTTTGCCCGACCGGTTTGCGAAGGAGGTCATCAACGCAAAAATTGAATTCAAGCCTGGCACGGAGGAGATCGATCCGAAGAGCGCCAAGAACCTCAAGTGGGTGGCGAAGATTGGCTCGCAAAGCTATGGCAACGTGACCGTGGCAGGGGGCAAGGTCTATGTTGGCACTAACAATGAGAATCCGCGAGACAAGCAACATCAGGGCGACAGGAGCATCCTGATGGTTTTCGATGAGAAGACGGGTGAATTCCTTTGGCAATTGGTGATCCCAAAACTGGCCTCTGGAAAAGTTAATGATTGGGAGAACCTGGGCCTGCTCTCCTCACCCACCGTGGAGGGCAATCGGGTCTATCTGGTGACCAGTCGTTGTGAGGTTATTTGTCTGGACACCGAAGGCATGGCGAACGGCAATGACGGCCCCTTCACGGACGAGGCGCAATATGTTGCCGGACCTGGCAAACCCAAAGCGACCATCGGCCCCAAGGATGCCGATATAATTTGGCGCTATGACATGATGGATGAGCTTGGCGTCTTTCCTCATAACGCGTCCAACTGTTCTGTGCTCATTGTGGATGACATGGTTTATGTGTGCACTTCCAACGGCCAGGATTGGACCCACTCGAATATCCCCTCGCCGCTTTCGCCCAGTTTCGTTGCCCTCGATAAAAAAACCGGCCAGTTGCGCGGAGAAGATGAAGCGCATATCGGCCCGAGGATTTTTCATGGCCAGTGGAGTTCCCCCTCGACCGGGAAAGTCAATGGCCGCCAACTTATTTTCTTTGGCGGCGGTGATGGATGGTGCTATGCCTTCGATGCCAAACCAGTCAAGGAGGGGGACAGCAACTTTTTGAAGATCGCCTGGAAATACGACTGCAACCCCCTGGAATATAAAAAGAACGATCCCGCCCACAAATATCCGGCGGCAGAGGGGCCTAGTGAGATCAACGCTACGCCGGTTTTCTGGAAGAATCGCGTTTACATCGCGACTGGGCAAGACCCTGAACATGGTGAGGGTGTGGGAAATCTGACTTGCATCGATGCCACCAAGACGGGAGACGTCACCAAAACCAGCAAGATTTGGAGCTTCGACAAGATTCATCGGAGTTTATCCACGGTTTCCATTACCCCTGACGGTCTTCTGTTCGTGGGCGACTTTTCCGGCTTTCTGCATTGCCTCGACGCTGAAACAGGCCAGGTCTATTGGACGCATGATATGAAAGCGCACATGTGGGGATCGACCCTGGTGGCTGACGGAAAAGTTTATGCGGGCGATGAAGATGGTGATTTCACCGTTCTCGCTGCCAGCAAAGAAAAGAGAGTAATCAGCGAAGTAAATCTGGGAGCCCCAGTTTATTCCACCCCAATCGTGGCCAATGGCGTGATCTATCTGTCCAGTAACACCCACCTTTTTGCCTTTTACGATGCATCCAGGGCCAGCCGGGATGAAGTGCCGAAGGTGGAACTGAAAAAACAATAACCGGGACGTATGACAATTGACCGCACTTCAACCCAGGCTGCTCAGGAAAAGCTCGATGCGCACACGCGCGAGATCATCCAATGGCATTTCTCACCGGAGACAGGTTGCCCCTTCTGGCTCGATTGGGCGAAGAAGGCCGGCTGGAATCCGCTCCTGGAAGTTAAAACCTTTGCCGACATGTTGAAGTTCCCTCACTTCCGGGATGAATGGCTGCGCGACCTGCCCAATGAAGTCTGGGTGCCCAAACAGTTCCGAGACCGCCCTTTTAATATTTTTGAGACCGGCGGCACCACCGGCATGCCCAAGCAGCGAATTGGGTGGGAAGACTACAAGGTCGATTATAGCGAATTCTCGGAGAAACTTTCTGACTCCCATTTTCCACGCAACCACTATTGGTTAATGGTGGGACCGACCGGCCCGCGCCGTTTGCGCCTGGCCATCGAACATCTTGCTAATATCCGTGGCTGCTCCTGTTATTTCATTGATTTGGATCCGCGATGGGTGAAAAAAGTGATCACGGCCAAGCAATTTGAGCAAGCTCACGCTTACATGGATCATGTGGTTGAGCAGGCGTCGGTAATTTTGAAACATCGCAAAGTGAGCGGCCTCTTTACGACCCCGAAACTGCTCGAAGCCCTTGGCGAAAAGATTGACCTTTGGGAGGCGGGCATTCGGGGCGTTTTTTGCGGCGGCACCACCATGGCCCCGCAGTACGTTCGATTCCTGATCGAAGAAGTGTTGGAAAACAGGATTGGATTTTATCCGACCTATGGCAACACCTTGATGGGACTGGCCGCGAGTGTTCCGCTGAAGCCGGAAGATAATTTCTCCATTACCTATTATGCGCCGCAGCCTCGCGCGGTGTTGCGAATCGTCGATCCAAACAAGACGGATCGGATCAAAAACCACGGAGAGTGGGGCCGCGTGGAATTGACCACCCTGACGAAAGAATTTTTCATGCCACGTTTTCTGGAGCGCGATGAGGCGATTCGCTGCGCGCCCCGGGCGCCTTATGCCTGGGATGGTGTCGCCGAAGTGCGTCCCTTTGGGGCCATGGAAAAGAACATTGTGGAAGGAGTTTATTAAGGTTGAGAAAAGCGGCTGATGAAGTAAGGTTTTTTGATGATTGAAGACCTCCGCAACCTGACCACTTTCACCGCCATGGAAAACCCGGTCAGAAAGGGATTCCCGCCATCATGATCTATTACACCATCTACGTAAAAAACATTAATAATGGGACGGGTTACATTGATGTGGCGCTGGAGGATGACCAACTTCTGAAGGACTTTCTGCAGTATTTGGACATCGGCGTGCGGCCCCATCGAACCTACGCCTTAACCAATCCAGGAGGGGCGCGAGGCTTGAGCGGCCAAGTGGCAATCAACATAGCCGAGGTGGTGGCGATCACGATCTCCACTCCGAAATGAATTCCGGAGCCGTGACGAGCGCTCCCCAAAAGCTGCCGCAGTTCTCCACGCTGGCTCCTTTCGACTATCAGTTTCGCACGCGCCTCATCTTTGGCGCGAACAGCGTCGAGCGCGCTGGTGAACTGGCCCGGGAGCTTTCCGCCCGGAAAATTCTTTTGGTGACCGATCCGGGAATCGTGAAGGCAGGCCACGCTGAGCGGGTGCTTCGCATCCTGGAGGCAGCCGGAGCGAAAGTGACTCTTTTCGACGAGGTGATTGAGAATCCGACCACTCGCTGTGTCTCCGAATGTGTGCGCGCCGCCAAGGCAACCGGTATTGACACCCTGGTGGCGCTGGGCGGTGGGAGCAGCATGGATACGGCCAAAGGCTGCAATTTTTTGCTGACCAACGGCGGAGTAATGCAGGATTATTGGGGCGTTGGCAAAGCTACGCGAGCGATGCTTCCCCTGATTGCCATTCCGACGACGGCCGGCACCGGCAGTGAGTGCCAATCTTTTGCCTTAATCTCCGACGAAAAAACACATCAGAAGATGGCCTGCGGCGATCCGAAAGCGGCTGCCACCGTTGCGATTCTCGATCCGGTGCTGACGCTTTCCCAACCCGCGAGAGTGACAGCCTGCACGGGCATCGATGCCATCGCGCATGTGGTCGAGACAGCCGTAACTACGAAGCGGAATGCCTTTTCGTTAATGTGTTCCCACGAGGGTTTCAAGCTCACGGTCCCGAATTTACCGCGTGTCTTCCAGCAACCGCAAGATCTAGAGGCGCGCGGGCGGATGCAATTGGGGGCGGCCTTCGCAGGCATGGCTATCGAGAACAGCATGCTGGGCGCGGCGCACTCCGCGGCCAACCCCTTGACCGCCCATTACGGCATTGTGCATGGGCAAGCCGTGGGGCTGATGTTGCCGCATGTGGTGCGATTTAATGGCAAAACCCCGGCCGCACTCCAGGCTTACGCCCAACTGGCCTCGGCCGCTGAGATCGCGTGTGTAAACGATGGCCTGGAAGAGGCGCTGGAAGCATTAATCTCCTCGCTGGAGTTGCTCCTCGATTTAGCTGGAATGCCGCATTCGCTCGCCGAGTGCGGTGTGGAGGCTGCGCTCGTTCCCACATTAGCCGAAGAAGCCGCCCGGCAATGGACCGCCGGTTTTAATCCTCGCCCTGTCAACGCTAAAGACTTTATTCACCTGTACGAAGCCGCCTTTGAATCGCGACGGTCACGGTCAGCCCACTGACCCGACTTCGCGGAATTCACGCGGCGTGTTTTGCGGTGCGGCCTGCGGAGACGCCGGTACGCATCCGGCCTAAAACACTCGACCTGCTCAGCGATTTTGCCCCTTCTCCTCGAGGCAAGAAATATCTTTGAAACTGGTCTTGCCTGCCTCGTAATCCCGGATCGCCTGCATCGCCTTGAGGTTGGCCATGATCTCCAGTGTCTCCAGAATAGCCTCCATCCGGTCTCGGGAAATCAGGAAGCCGACGACCCGGCCATTGCGGCAAACAGTGACGGATCCCTTTTTCTCAGCCTAGCGGACCACGGCAGACGCTTGGGAAGCAGGTTCAGAAATTGAACACGTATCTTTCACTCGAAATATACGGAGTCCGAAAATGCAGAGGCGTCAAGCCTCCCCGTCGCTGCCGTTCGATTCGCAGTTACTGGTCCACAATGGTCAATTTGTACTGCGAGGACCGGAGGCTGCCCTGGCCCGGTTTGCCGAATTTGTTGAATTCGTAATCCACCTTGAAGTGGTAGTTGATAACATTCGTGCCAGCCGGAATGGGAACTAAAGCTTCCCAGCGATTCGTCATTTTGAGTTGTGGCCGCATTGGATAAGAGTCGAAACCCACAACGACGTGAGGAGTGATGCTATCCAGGCGGAGGGTTTGCTGGGTGCTATCCAACTTCAGTTCGACAGGGTATTGGCCAGTGGAATTCCGGGGCTGCTGGGTGGCAGTCAGGTTGGTGATGGTGGCGGTGGGGCAACCGGTCAGAAGCACTGGCAACAGCAAGAGCGAAAACCATTTCTTATTTTTAAACATAGCGCCCTCAGGGTTACACTAGCGTCCACGGCTTGTAAAGTTGCATTTCGTGAGCGGCCAATCCCCGTCAATCCCCGGTCCCAAAACCTGATTGAATGTTTCCCGGTTTTACACAGTCCTCATGGGCCGCTTTTGCAATTAGGGGCTCCAGCTCTCAACGGATCTTCCGCTCAGAAAATGATCGAAAAGGATTTTGACGGAGGGCTGGCCAAGGGGTTTTGATTAGGCAGAATATAAATATGGCTCCAAAATTGACGAGAATTAGAATGCTGCCATGGCACGTCGGTGATGCGATGCAGACTCGGACGCTTCTCGCGTTCTTATTTTGCTTGGTCTGGACGGGATCAATTTTCTCGGCGGACCTGGTCCCGGTCGATGCCCTCGGGTTGCGGGTCGCGCGAGGGTTTCGAGTTACTCAGTACGCCGATGCGGATTTGGCCAACGACATTTACGCCATGACGCTTGACGCGCGCGGCAACGTGGTGGTCACAGGGCAGGGTTATATTAAGACGCTCTTTGATCGCGATGGAGACGGGCGGGCTGACACTGCCAACCAGTTCGCCGCCACCAAGACAGGAGGGATGGGCCTGTGTTTTGATGGCAATGATCTTTATTTTTGCGGTGATGGCTTTTTCTCCCGCTATCGGGATGCTGATGGAAAAGGACGGGCGGATGGGGAGCCGGAACATTTTCTGCCGTTGGATTTCACCGAGCACGGGGGACATGCGATGCGCAAGGGACCGGATGGCTGGTGGTATATCATCGCCGGAAATGAAACGCGCTTTACGGGCGAGCACATCACGCTGCCAAACTCTCCGGTCCGCCAAATCGAAGCGGGCGCGCTTTTGCGCGTCACTCCGGATGGGCAGCGCTCGGAGGCTATCGCGCATGGTTTGCGCAACCCCTACGCTTTCGATTTTAACTGGCGGGGAGACATCTTCACTTACGATAGCGACGTGGAGAGCGATTATTTTCTGCCCTGGTACTCGCCAACTCGGTTGTATCATATTGGTTACGGCGGCCATCACGGCTGGCGCTTGGAGGGCTGGCGAAGGAGCTGGGCGCGGCCCGATTATTACGCGGATACCGTCGATATCCTTTACGCCATCGGGCGCGGTTCCCCTACCGGAGTGGCTTGTTACCGCCATCTTCAATTTCCTGATCGTTTCAGGAATGGTCTCTTTGCCTTGGATTGGGTCTTTGGCAAGGTTTATTTCCTGCCGCTTCAACCCTTGGGGTCCAGTTACCAGGGGACGCCGGAAGTATTTTTGGAGTCCGCAGGCACCCAAGGTTTTGATCCTACGGACATTGTCGTCACGCCGGACGGATCGTTGCTCATCTCGATCGGCGGAAGAAAAACCCGCGGGGCAATTTATCGAATTGAGTACGTAGGGGAGCCGGGCGCGGTTGCTTACGCGAGCAGTTGGCAAACCCGCGCTACTTCAGAGCTGGAGGCAGTGTTGAATGCTCCGCAACCTTTGGACGCCTGGTCGCGCGCCTTCTGGGTGCCGGTCGCTGCGCGCTTGGGAGCCGGGGCATTCGCCAATACGGTAGCGGATAATCGATTGGCGCCACCGCTGCGAGTGCGCGCGGTGGAAATCATGACGGAATTATATGGGGGGCTTGATCCCACGACTGCTGCGGCCGGCTCGCAGGCAAATTCGCCGTTCGTTCGGGGGCGCGTCGCGTGGGCGCTTGGACGCAGGCCGGGCGACAATTCCGGGGCCATCCTCGGCTCGCTGGCCAGGGACCCGGATCCATCAGTGCGTCGTTGCGCCTTGGAAGCAATAACAGATCATGCGGGAGGTTTCGAGAACACGACTCTCCAACAAGCGGTGGCTGCCAATCTTGCCCATCCGGACAAACGCGTGCGCCAATGCGCTGCTCGGGTGGCCGCTTCCTTCACTGTCCCCGCCTGGAATGCGTTGTGGAAACAACAGCTAAAAGGCGCGGCCCAAGCGCGGCTGACGACCACTTTAGCGCTGCTCTGGAGAAGCCAAAGTGATGTGATCAATTCCGTGGCCATTGAGTCGGCTCTGAGTGTTCTGGCGCAAAGCAAAATTCCGGAATATCGGCTTCAGGGCATCCGTCTGATCATGCTCGGCTTGGGAGACTATCATTTGCGCAGCCCTTCATTGGAGGTCTATACAGCTTACGAACCGGCCCTTTCTTTGGCGAATCAGGAAGCGCTGGACCGTAAAATTCGAATGGCGATCCGATCCTTAGTCCCTTCAGGTGATTCTCTGGTCGATGCCGAAGCATGGCGCTTGTTGGCGATGCTGCAAGACGATGATGCGGAACTGCCCCGCAAAGTTTTTGCTTATTTTACGGAAAAAAGTTCTCCCACGCTTGATTTCCATTATCTGACTGTGCTCTCCCGGCTCAAAGGACCGATTGCCACCAATTCTTTGGCCAAGGCCGCCCACACGATTCTTTCCCTGGATCGTAAACTCGAAGGCCAGGAGGAGCGGAGCAAGCAAAATTGGGGCGCGCGCCTGACGGAAGTCGTGCAGGTCCTGTTGCAGCGGGCGCCGAGCCTGGCGGACGCCCTCTTGCGAGATCCGGCTTTTCCGTCGCCAGGCCATATCACAATTGCCACCAGTCTGGGCACGGCGCGGTATGTGGCTGCCGCGCGGGTTTTTTCAACCGCCGCGCAGGCCAATCAGAATTTCGCCTGGTCGGGGCCGCTCATCGATCTGCTTTCTGCTCTACCCACGGAGGAAGTGCAACCGCTGTTACGCCGACAATGGGCAAATGTGGTATTGCGTGATGATATACTGGTTAAGCTGGCGGAGAAACCGGCCGCGACGGACCGGGAACGATTTATCGCCGGTCTTTCATCGCTGCAGCCAAGAGTTGTGCGGAGCAGTCTGACGGCCTTGCTTCAATTGGTCCGCCCCGGGGGAAACGCGATCTTGCCCGCGATGCGCCTGCTGCGCCGCTTGCAAAATGAGCCAAAAGAACAGGAGAGCCGGAGGGACGTGGTCACGTTATTGAACTCCGAGACCGGTCGCTCTTTTCAAATCCAGGAACTCAGCACTGATCCTGCGAACCTGAAGGCAGCTTACCAGCCTATTTTCGATTGGTTCGCGCAGCGATATCCTACCCTCCTGCCCCAGCTGGAAGGAGAGAACCATGAAGAGGCCGCGCAATGGGATTCGCTCATGAAAAGAGTCGTCTGGGAAAAAGGAGAGGCTTCCCGCGGACAAACCATCTTCATCGAACGCGGTTGCCAAATTTGTCATGCCGGCGCCACTCCACTGGGACCAGACCCGCGAGGTGTCACAAGCCGCTTTTCCAGGGCCGATCTGTTCAACGCCATCATTTTCCCCAACCGCGACGTGGCGCCAGCTTATCGAACGACCAGTTTCCTAATGCGCGACGGGCAAAGTTACAACGGCATCGTCGCCTTCGAATCGGCGGATGGCGTCATGGTGCAGACGGGAGCGACCACCACCGTGCGCCTGGCCGGGAGCGACATCGTCTCGCGGCAACCGAGCAACCTTTCCCTCATGCCCAGCGGTCTGCTTGCGGACCTGCCGCCTTCGGCACTGGCCGACCTTTACAGCTATCTGAAAACTCTCCAGCCGAACCCGTAAGGAGGGGAGCAGAGACCGGGTCAGACGCGGTTTTTTCTGCTTGCGCCCTGGCTCGCCGTCGCTATGCTCTTTGGACTCGTTCAAAGCAGAGGACCATTCCTGCCGGATTCAAAAAAAGCTTGCCGAAACCATTGAGATTTAGAATTATTCCAAGTATTGATTATTTCTATCGAACCGACTAAGTTGCCTAAGTGAAAAGGAAAAGCACCCAAACTGATCGCGGGATCACCGAACGGTTGGCCGAGCGCGGCTTTCGTCTGACGCCCCAGCGGGAGCACGTCTATAGTGTGCTCATGCAGGAGCGCGACCATCCCACCGCCGAGCAACTCTTCCTGCGCGCCAAGAATGGGATGCCGGAGATTTCCATGGCCACGGTCTATAACTGCCTGGATGCCCTGGTCAAATGCCGGCTCGTCCGGGAGGTCAACTTGGATCGGGTCGCCATGCGGTATTGCCCGAACATGAGGGAACATTTGCATTTTTATTGTGACACTTGCGGCGAGGTTTTCGACATTGATTTTACTCAAACCGGCCAGTTGAAAATCCCCAAGGGGTTTCAAGCCACGGGGTATGAGATTTCGGTCCACGGTTCTTGCCCGGCATGCATGGCTAAGAAGAAGGAGAATGTTTAACCGCCGATTTTATTATGAGCACCGCCACGGAAACCATTGAAGGATTTGTCAAACAGGAATACAAGTACGGCTTCTACACCGATGTCGAAACCGACTCCGCTCCACTGGGCCTGGATGAAGGCACGGTTCGCTTTATTTCGAAGAAGAAGAACGAACCGGATTTCTTGCTGGAATGGCGTTTGAAGGCCTACCGGCACTGGCTCACCTTGACTGAACCGATTTGGCCAAAGGTGAAGTACCCCCCGATCGACTACCAAAAAATCTGTTACTATTCTGCTCCCAAGAAAAAAGGGTCGGGCCCAAAGAGCCTGGACGAAGTCGATCCGAAATTGCTGGAGACCTATGAGAAGCTGGGCATCCCCCTGCGCGAACGGGAACGGCTGGCGGGGGTGGCGGTGGATGCCGTATTTGACAGCGTTTCCGTAGGCACCACTTTCAAGGACAAACTGGCGGAAAAGGGGGTCATCTTCTGCTCGTTTTCGGAAGCCGTCCACGAACATCCCGAGTTGGTGAAGAAATATCTGGGCCTCGTCGTGCCTTACACGGACAATTTTTATGCCGCGCTGAACTCGGCTGTCTTCAGCGATGGTTCCTTTTGCTATATCCCGAAGGGCGTGCGATGTCCCATGGAATTATCCACCTATTTCCGCATCAACGCCGCCAATACCGGCCAGTTTGAACGGACTTTAATCATCGCCGAGGAGGGCGCTTCGGTGAGTTATTTGGAAGGCTGCACCGCGCCGATGCGCGATGAAAATCAGCTCCATGCGGCGGTGGTGGAGCTCATCGCGCTGGATAATGCGCAGATCAAATATTCCACCGTGCAAAACTGGTATCCAGGAGATGCGGAGGGGCGTGGCGGCATTTACAATTTCGTGACCAAGCGCGGACTATGCAAAGGGCGAAATTCCAAAATCTCGTGGACGCAGGTAGAAACCGGCTCGGCCATCACGTGGAAGTATCCCAGCGTGATCCTTCAGGGGGAAAACGCGATCGGCGAATTTTATTCGGTGGCGTTGACGAACAATTATCAACAGGCGGACACCGGCACGAAGATGATCCATCTCGGCAAAAACACCCGCAGCACCATTATCTCCAAAGGGATCGCCGCCGGACACGGGCAGAACAGTTACCGGGGACTGGTAAAAGTGGCGAAGGGCGCCGCCAATGCGCGGAACTTCTCGCAATGCGACTCGCTGCTGATCGGCAATCAGTGCGGCGCTCACACCTTCCCCTACATCGAGGTGAAAAATACTTCTGCGAGCGTTGAGCATGAGGCCACGACCTCGAAGATTGGCGAGGACCAGATCTTTTATTGCAATCAGCGCGGGATCTCCACGCAGGACGCGGTCAACATGATTGTGAATGGCTTTTGCAAAGAAGTGTTCAAGGAATTGCCGATGGAATTTGCCGTCGAAGCGCAGAAACTTCTGGGCGTGAGCCTGGAGGGGAGCGTCGGCTAGAGCGCATATTTTTCACCCTCCTGCTAAATGAGGCCAGAGTTCAAGGCCAAATCGAGAATCGTTAATTTATGTTGGAAATTCGAAATCTGCACGCCGGAGTTGAGGGGAAGAAAATCCTCAAAGGCGTTGATCTGACCCTCAATCCGGGCGAGGTTCATGCCGTCATGGGGCCAAACGGCAGCGGCAAGAGCACGCTCGCCCAAATCCTGGCGGGCCGCGACGGTTATGAAGTGACCGAGGGCGAAGTCCTCTATCAAGGCAAAGATCTGCTGGAATTAGAACCCGAAGAACGCGCGCGCGAAGGTATCTTCCTCGCCTTCCAATATCCGGTGGAAATCCCAGGGGTGAACAGCACTTACTTTTTGAAAGCGGCCCTCAACGAACTGCGCAAACACCAGGGCCTCCCGGAACTCGACGCCATGGAATTCCTCGCCCTGGTCAAAGAAAAAATGAAGATTCTCGAACTACGCGAGGACTTTCTCAAACGCGCAGTCAATGAAGGCTTCTCCGGCGGGGAGAAAAAGCGCAACGAAATTTTCCAAATGGCGGTGCTGGAACCCAGGCTGGCCATTCTCGATGAAACGGATTCAGGGCTGGATATCGACGCCCTCAAAACCGTCGCGGCTGGGGTCAACAAACTAAAGCGGCCGGATAATGCTCAATTAGTCATCACGCATTATCAGAGGCTGTTGGATTATATCATTCCGGACTTCGTCCACGTGTTGTGCGATGGGCGCGTGGTGCGTTCCGGTGGCAAGGAATTGGCCTTGGAACTTGAGGAGCGCGGCTACGATTGGATCGCCCGGGAGGCGGCGGTGCTTTCCTAAGGCTCGACGCGATTCCGAACCGAATTTGAGGCAAGTGCAAACTATCACTAATCCAGCACTAAAAGAGATGGATCCCTACCTGGAGGAGTTTCAGCGTTTTGAAAAGGAGGGCGCGAGCAAACACCCTTCCTGGCTCTTTCCGATTCGCAAGGCGGGCATTTCCCGCTTCGCCGAATTGGGCTTTCCCACCTTGAAGGACGAGGATTGGCGCTTTACGAACATTGCACCCATCACCAAGCTCCCCTTCAAACCAGTTTTTGAACCCACCGCCGGCGGGTTGGATGGCAAGGCCCTGAGCCAATGGCCTTTCGCAAGTCTCAACTGCAATCGTCTGGTATTCGTGAACGGACACTTTTCCGAGTCTCTCTCCTCGCTCGTGTCTCAGAAGCAGGGGGTGGAGCTTGGCAGCCTCGCCGCCGCTCTGGAGCAGAACTCGCCCGCTCTGCAAAAGCATTTGGCCCGCTCTGGAAAAAACGGCCAAAACTCGTTTGCGGCTCTCAACACCGCTTTTTTTCTCGATGGCGCCTTCCTTCATGTCCCGGCAGGAATGGCGGTGGCGGAGCCGGTGCATTTGGTTTTCGTCTCCACTTCCTCCGAGCCAGGGGCGACCTCTCACCCGCGCAATCTGATCATAGCCGGCAACGGCAGCCGTCTGACGGTCATCGAAAGCTATATCGGGGCGACCAATGGCTCCTATTTTACCAACGCCGTGAGCGAATTCGTGATCGGAGAAAATGCCTCGGTCGAGCACTGCAAGTTTCAGGATGAAGGCGAGCGGGCCTATCATATCGCCACCCTGCAAATTCTGTTGAGCCGGAGCTGCAACTTTATTTCTCATTCCATCGCCACGGGGGCCAGGCTTTCGCGCAATAACATCACGACTCTGCTCGACGGCCAGGGCATCGAATGTGTGTTGAACGGCCTCTACTTGACCAAGGACGATCAACTGGCCGATCACCACATGATTGTCGAGCACGCCAAACCCAACTGCAATAGCCATGAATATTTCAACGGCATTCTCGATGATCGCTCCAAGGGCGTCTTTCATGGCCGCATCCTCGTCCAGCAGGAGGCGCAAAAAACTGACGCCAAGCAGACCAACAAAAATTTGCTCCTCTCCGACAACGCCACAGCTGATACCAAGCCACAACTGGAAATCTACGCCGACGACGTGAAATGCACTCATGGCGCGACCGTCGGCCAGTTGAATGAAGAATCCATTTTCTACCTCCGGGCGCGCGGCATCGGCCACCAAACCGCTCGGCGGATGCTCATCCATGCCTTCGCGGGAGAAATCATCGACCGCATCAAGTGCGAGCCCGTTCGCGAGGAACTGGACAGAGTCATCTGGGATCGCCTGGAGCAGAATCCACACATCGGGGAAAGCCGGTAATGTTCGACGACCTCACCGAACTTTATCAGCAGGTCATCCTTGACCACAGCAAGAGTCCGCGCAATTTTCACAAGCTGGAAGGCGCGAATCGCACTGCTCAGGGCCACAACCCACTTTGCGGCGACAACATCACCCTTTATCTGGCGCTAGAGGGCGAGGTCATCAAGGACATCAGCTTTCAGGGGTCCGGCTGCGCGATTTCCAAAGCTTCCGCTTCGATTTTAACCGCCGCCCTGAAAGGCAAAACCAAAGCCGAGGTCAAGGTCCTGTTCGAAAAAGTTCATGAGATGGTGACCACCGGCAGCGTGGACGGCGAGGACCTCGGCAAACTGGCGGTCTTTGCCGGCGTCCACAAGTTCCCGGCCCGCGTCAAGTGCGCGATTCTGCCGTGGCATGCCGTGATGGCCGCCGTCGAAGGAAAAGCCGAGCCAGTGACGACAGAGGCGGGAGATAGCTAATGTGAGGCAACTCTGGCAATCTATGCACGTGCCTTGGCTCTGAGTCGAGTGAGAGCTAAAGAGAGAATAGCGCAAAAGAGACACCAGAAAAGCAACGCGAAAAGCCCGACCAATCCAGCCAGACAGAGCAGCCCGAAGCTCTCGAATGCCAACGACTCCGGCTGGTAGGCCGATGCGCCCTTGGCAGGCGCGAAGACCGAAACACCGACAATCCCCAAACCAGTGAGGATGCCGCTTCCGGCAAACCACAAAACGAGAGGACGAACTCTCATACGTTAGGAGGCTATGCATAATAACTTGCACAACCCTACGGTTGCTGTAGAGTTCGAGCATGGAATTAACGGCCGCCGCGATGCGTGCAAAATATAAAGTTCTTGCGGTGCAACTTGATGAGAGGTCTTTGCGTCTTTGCGCTGCT
>JBBRPK010000014.1:0-69543 GCA_038228235.1 Verrucomicrobiota bacterium | reverse complement strand
CGTTCCATGCGGTGGATTTGCTCCATCTGCTGGAGAATTTGCTGACGTTTATGGGCGAGTGAGTTCATGCGGGCCGAAAGTGACTAGGTACTAGTCATATTGCAACTCAAAAAAGGGGCAAAATTGGATTTCTCACAAATTCGTCCTGCACCCGAGCCCGGTCTTCAGTCCGCTTCGACTCAGAGCCTGTTTTAAAATTCCGTGTGGTTCTGTTACACAAATCGGCGGTTTGTGATTTTTCATTCAGGCGGCAGGTCCTTTCCGACCAGACTTCGTTGCTCGCTTCTCACAGATCCGCTGCGGGATATGCTTGTCGCTCGCGCCTCGTCTGGGCAAAAAATCCCTTGCCGCGAACATCATTGTTTTTAGGTTCATGACCACGAGCCCCATAAACACTGGCTCAAACGTACTTTACAATGCTCAGAAACAGCCATCCCGGTACGGCTGAGAAAAACTCACGAAGCCCTTGCTATCATTGGTTTGGAACGGGCGGTACGGCTGAGGTGGCTCTTTTCGCAGGGGTGGCGGGGGGAGGCTGAAGGCAGAGGACTGAGGATCGAGGATTGTGGCCCGGCGGATGGAGGATCGGTGATGGAGATTGGGAGGGGCGACGCCGCTAACCAAGTTGCCGGGAATTCCACGCAATTGCAAAAAATTGCAGAAAATTGCAAACATGTGCACTGGAATTGCACTTAGTTGCACTGGAATTGCGGTAAATTGCGGTAAATTGCACTAAAAACCTGAGCATTCACTCATCTCTCATCTCTCTGCCAATCTAACGACCACCTAACTGCTCACTCGAACGATCAAAAACACCAATGAATACAAGGGTCTTTGCGGGTTTGCGGGTAAACACAAGTACCCCTGGGCAGTCATCAGTCATCGGGATTCTCGGCCCGAACTGTTCGGAGCCAATCCGATTCTTTCTGAACCTTTCCGAAGCAAAAAATGTTTTTCCCTCGGCATGTGTTGAATTTTGACCACGGGATCCAGGCTCCCGACGAAAAATCCAACTCAGATCGAAGCTGACGCGTTATGCCACCGAGCAAAAGCTGATGGAATGAGAACGACGCCTTTGCGAGAATTGCTACCTGCTGTATAACATTGCAGGTCAGGAGGGGCGCGTTAAAATGGGCCATGTTCATCACGGGATTAGGGACCGCGACTCCCCCAAACCGCTACCTGCAAACTGAATGTTGGGAGGCCGCACAAGGGGAGAAAGAATTCCATCGCCTCAATCCCCGTTCCCGCGCCATTGTAAAAAGGATTCTGCTTGGGAATAATGGCATCGTTAGCCGTTATCTGTCGCTTGATTCCGTTAAGCAAGTTTTCGGCGCCACTCCTGATATTCTTCATCACCGGTTTGCGCAAAATGCCCCTACCCTGGCGGCACAAGCTGGCCGGCGCGCTTTGCAAGCAGCCGGAGTGGAAGCCGGCGAGATCGATGCCCTCATTATCAGCACTTGCACGGGTTATCTTTGCCCCGGACTCACCAGCTATGTTAGTGAGATTCTGAAATTGCGTTCCGACGTGGTGGCGCTGGATTTAGTGGGACAAGGATGCGGCGCCGCCCTGCCGAATATGCGCACCGGGGAAGCGCTGCTGGGGGCGCGAGGAGCCGAGCGAGTGTTATCAATTTGCGTCGAGGTTTGCAGCGCCGCCTTTTATCTTGACGATGATCCGGGCGTGCTGGTCAGCGCCTGTCTTTTCGGTGATGCGGCGGGTGCGGCTCTTTTGAGCGCCAAACCAGATGAGAGGCGGCGGCGGGTGGAATGGAAGTGTGCTCACTCGATCCTGAACCCGTCCGCCCGCGAACTCCTGCGCTTTGAGCAGAAGGGAGGAATGCTGCGCAATATCCTCACTCCTGAAGTTCCCACCCTGGCTGCAGAACATGCCGAGTTAATCTTTAGGGATGCCATGAAGGCTGCCGGAATGTCCCAGGAACAAATCCGCGCCTGGATCTGGCACGCAGGGGGGCGGGAAGTGCTGCTGGCTTTACAGAAGCGATTTGGATTAAAGGAATCCGATTTGTGTTGGAGCGCGTCGGTGTTGCGAGAGTTGGGCAACGTCAGCAGCCCATTCGTTTACCATGTGTTGCATCAGGCCCTGACAAACCATGCGCCAGGAGGCTTTTGGTGGATGTCTTCCTTCGGGGCGGGGTTTAGTTGCCATGGGGCGCTGTTGGAAGTGGCGGAACTGTGAGAGCCTGTTTTAAAATTGCGTGGGGTCCTGCGGCGAGGGACTTTGGCTGTGGCCAAGGCGGCGAGGCCGGAGCATCCCCGCAGCGGGCTGTGATGGCCGAGTCAACGCAGGCCGCAGACAAAAGACCCGCCGCCCGGAGGGTTTTCGCGGAAAAGGCCCGCTGGCTTTGTTGCTCCTCGGTCACAGACCCCTGGCGGGTAGGCTCGCTAGTCGCGCCTCGCCATCCAGCCTTTTCCGCGAAAACAGAACCACACGGAATTTTAAAACAGGCTCTGAAACCGACCCTCGCTCCTGGCCTGAACCCCTGTTCTTCACCAATGGAGACGTTGCGGATAAGAACCATCGAGGCATAGTTTATGGCACTCGAACGTCACGTCGCCCCCGAATGGCTTGATGAATTACCCGCCAGCGACTGGGGCGCAATCCGATCTCGGCAAGATCTTCAGCGTCTGAATTTTCTGATGCGGCACGCTGGTTTAGCGGCGAGACTTCTGAAAAAAAGCGAAACAAGTCATCCGATTCGCCGTGTGGTTGAATTAGGCGGTGGAGATGGCACCTTTCTCCTGAGGCTGGCCCGGCGGATCGTCCCGCGAGGGAGGCGCTTCGAGGCAGTGGTGGTGGATCGCCAGGGATTGGTGAGCGCGGAGACCAGACAGGATTTTGAAAAAATGGGATGGACACTCCACACCACAGAAGCAGATATCTTCGAGTGGCTGGCGCAAACAAAGCCACAAACAGGCACGGCCATGTTGGCGAATTTATTTCTGCATCATTTTGAAGAGGGCCAGTTGCGCGCCCTTTTAGCAGAGGTGGAGAGGAAAGCCGATTTGTTCGTGGCATGTGAGCCTCGGCGGGCTGCTCTGGCTTTGGGGGCTTGTCGCCTGCTTGGGCTTATAGGTTGCAACGCTGTCACACGTCATGATGCGCCGACTAGTGTGCGGGCTGGTTTCACCGGTTGCGAGCTTTCGAAGCTGTGGCCTTCTGGCTCGCCCTGGCATTTGGAAGAAGGCAGAGGGGGTTTGTTCAGTCACTTTCTGCTGGCGCACAGGGAAAGACCATAAGTGAATGATTTTGGGATTTTTGACAGGCTCATGGCACTTTTGAACCGCAATCGGGGAGTTGTCGAGAAAAGCGCGCCTCGGGGGGCACGCCCCTCCCCTGCCCCGCTGACAATTACGATTGTGGGGGGTGGATTGGCGGGACTTACTTTGGGGATTGGCTTGCGACGCCAATCAATCCCGGTGGTCATCTGGGAGAGGGGTCACTATCCACGGCACCGTGTGTGTGGCGAGTTTATTAGCGGGCGAGGGCAGGAGTCCCTCCAAAGGCTGGATCTGCTCGAATTACTGCTTAGCGCCGGGACGCACACCGCCAGCACCGCTGCTTTTTTTTCGCAGACCAGAGGCTTTCCCATCCGAGTCCTGCCACAGCCGGCCGTGTGCCTCTCCCGGTTTACGCTGGATGCGCTACTGGCAGCAAGATTTCAGGAATTGGGGGGCGAACTGCGCTGCGGAGCGCATTTTCCTCAAATGGAGGGCCGCGAAGGCATTGTGCGAGCGAGCGGACGGCGCGTGGAGGGGGTTACGGAGGGTTGGCACTGGTTTGGATTAAAGGCGCATGCGCACAACTTGACGCTGGAGGCAGATTTAGAGATGCACGCCGGCGAAAACGGCTATGTGGGCCTGTGCCGGTTACCCGGAGGGATGGTCAACGTTTGTGGGCTATTTCGGCGGCAAAGAGGAGAGGCGGATTCTACCAGGAGCGTTGTGAAAAGACTTCGAGGCGACGCTCGCAGCCTGTTGCATAAACGCCTGGAAACGGCCAGGTTTGATGAAGAGTCGTGTTGTGCGGTGGGCGGATTGGGGCTAAGCCCGCGTCGCGGAGCCGGTGCCCCTGAATGTTGTGTGGGGGATTCGTTCACGATGATTCCACCAGTCACAGGCAACGGCATGTCCATGGCTTTTGAGTCCGCCGAGCTGGCGATCGCTCCCCTCACGGCATTTGCTCGTGGAGAGATCCAGTGGGCCAAAGCCCAACAGGCGGTCGCGTGGCGCTGTGATCGGGCCTTTGCATCGCGATTACGGTGGGCGAAATGGTTGCAGAAGCTGCTCCTGTGTTCGACTGGGCAGAGGCATTTATTGCCGAGGGCCTTCGGTTGGGACGCCTGCTGGCGATTCCTTTTTTGGGCTACGCGTTAAATAGAAAAAAAGAGCCAGATTGCTCTGGCTCTAGTGATAAGGTCATATACGCCCTCACTAAGGCGCTCAGAAGGGTAGCGAGGCCAACTTTTGTTCGCTGTTCGAACCCCGCTACGAGCAAGACCTTTCTGCCAACCCTAAACGAACAGCGAAACTTCTAGATAATAGATAAGCCTATCCCCCCTTTCGTTCAAATTCTTTTCACAAATATTTAAGGGGGTCAGAACCCTGCTATTTTCCGAGTCCTGAAGAGCCGGGATGGATGTCGGTAAAAATTCTAGTCTGCCGCCGCATTCCTAGCACCCGCGCCAATGGCTTTTGGCTTCCCGCCACAAGACAAGATCGCAGTGCCTCCGCTTTGCCTGGGCCAGAGGCAAGAACCCAGACTTCCCTCGCCGCACTAATAGCCCTATAGGTGAGAGTGATTCTCTGTGGCGGAGGCTTCGAGCCCGTTACGGGTTGATAAACATCTGCCGAATCAATGCTTTCGACCGAAATTTCCGGGAAAAGCGAGGCCACATGGCCATCTTCGCCCATGCCTAAAAAAACAATATCAAATATTGGCTGGCCCGCCGAATTGACAGGGACAACGCGCCGAACGTCGGCGGCTCCTTCACGCGCGGCCAGGTCAGGCAGGTTTTCACCGTGCAGGCGGTGGATTTGCTTCGACGGAATTTGCAAAGGTTGCAACAGCCGCTTTTCCGCCAAGCCGAAATTGCTTTCCGGGTCAGAAGGTGGAACGCAGCGTTCATCCGCCCAAAAGAAATGAACGCCGGCCAAGGAGACTGTTCGCTTTTTTGCGTTCTCGACCACTGCGCCAAAAAATTGAAGCGCGATCCTTCCTCCGGAGAGAGCGACGCACTGCGGTTGGCCCTGGACACACGCCCTTTCGATTGTGTCCATCCAACTTTGGGCCGCAGCATGAGCCAAGGCAGAGGGATCAGGGAACGGAATCAGTTCATAGCGCATTTAAAAGCCTAATTCTCTTTCAGGCAACAGGCTGCGGGTTGCGCCAGGCATGGCCGCGAACCCTTAGCAGGTCATCGGCCGCTTGTGGTCCCCAGCTTCCGGCAGGGTAGAACTCGCGCTCCGTTAGAGGTTGGTTGTCCCAGACCTGGCGGATAGGATCGACAATGCTCCAAGCCGCTTCGACCTCGTCACGGCGAATAAAAAGGGTGGCATCTCCTGCCAACGCTTCCAAAAGCAGTCTCTCGTAGGCTTCGGGCGTATAGGCGCCAAACTCGCTGTTGTAGCTAAAATGCATTCGAACGGGCCGCAGTTGCATGCTCGTGCCCGGAATCTTGCCATTAAAGCGCAGGGTGATGCCTTCTTCGGGCTGAAGCCGAAGCGTGATGGCATTGGCATCGAGCTTGGGTCCGCATTGCGCTGCAAACAGGACATGCGGCGGAGGGCGAAACTGGACCCGCACCTCGCTCGTGCTCAGAGGCAGATTTTTTCCCGTGCGCAGATAAAATGGAACTCCGGCCCAGCGCCAATTATCGACGAAGAGCTTCAACGCCACGAATGTTTCCACGGTGGAATCAGGCTGCACTTTCTGCTCTTGGCGATAGGCGGGGCGCGCCTCGCCATTCACTGTGCCAGCCGTGTATTGCCCGCGAACCACCGCCAGTTGGACCTGGCTCGGATCCATGATCCGGATGGATTTGAGCAGCTTCACTTTTTCATCGCGAATGGATTCCGCTTCCAGGGACGCCGCTGGCTCCATGGCCACCAGCGCCAGTACTTGCAATAGATGATTCTGCACCATGTCCCGCAAAGCTCCCGCTTCCTCATAATAACCCGCGCGCGTGCCCACCCCCAACTGTTCGCTGACAGTAATTTGAACATGGTCCACGGACTGGCGGTTCCAGAGTTGTTCGAAGATGGCGTTGGAAAAGCGAAAGATCAAAATGTTCTGGACGGTCTCTTTTCCCAGATAATGATCGATCCGAAAAATTTGCTTCTCATTGGCGAAGCGGGTAAGTTCGGCATTGAGCTGTTTTGCCGAGGCCAGATCGTGACCGAAAGGTTTTTCCACCACCACCCGCTGCCAGAATTGACTTGTCTCGCCCTTGACCAGCAAACCCGCCTTATGCAAATGCTCGATGATCTCGGCAAACTGACTCGGCGAGGTAGCCAGGTAACAGAGCAAATTGCGTTGGAGCCCCTCGTGGCCGAAACTTGCAAGCTGGGTGGCGAGCTTTTCGTAAGCTTTCGGGTCTGCGAAGTCACCTTGCGAATAATGAAGATTGGCGCTGAAGGCCTGCCATTGAACCGGATCAACCTTTTTGGTTCGGGAGAATTGCTGCAAGGCCTCTTTCAATTCGTCCCGCCAGGCTTCATCGGTCTTTTCCCGCCGGGCGAAACCAATGATGCTGAGTGGCGTGGGCAATTGTTTATCCACATAAAGATGGTAAAGAGCGGGGATAAGTTTGCGGGAGGTTAAATCGCCACTGGCCCCGAAAATGACAATCGAACAGGGTTCGATTATCTTGCGCCCGAGGTCGAGACGGCAGACTAATAATTCATCCAAAGGATCAGGTTGTTCCATGCGCATAGAATGATAACTCCTGCGCCGATTTCAAGTTTGGAGTAATGGATGCCCGCGATTGGGACAGGGACAGATAAAAAGAGCATCCCACGCCTGCGCTCCGCTACTTTGGCACAGGCCTTGGCAATTGGGATTCTACATCAGCAAGGGGCTAACGAAGTATGCTTTGGCGATGAAGAAAGTTCTAGTCCAGCCTAGCCGGGAGGCATGCTGAATTTGGTTAAGGCTTGGCGGGTTTGATTAAGAAGCGGCCATAAACTAGTCCCGCCAGGCCGCCGCCTGCCAGTGGCCCGATCCAATAAACTGCGTGATTGGTCCAGTGGTTGCTCGCCACCGCCGGACCAAAGACCCGCGCTGGGTTCATCGCGCCCCCCGTGAAGGGGCCGTTGAATAGAATATCCAGAGTGACGGTCAGGCCAATGGCCAATCCACCGATTTTTGGAGCGCGTCCATCGACGGCGGTTCCATAGACCACGAAAACAAGAAAAAAGGTCAATACCCCTTCAATAACAATCCCTTGCCCTGAGCTGATCCCTTCTCGCAGCAAGTCCGGGGTTCCTTTGGCGAGGATGTCGCTTGGGACTTGGTTGGGCAATTGGGCAAACACATAAAGAAGCAAGAATGCGGCTGCTGTTGCGCCTAACAGTTGCGCCCCCCAATAGGCCAAACCCCGGGCCAAATCAATTTTTCCCCCGACCCACAATCCAAACGTGACTGCGGGGTTTAAATGGCCCCCGGAGATTCCTGCCGTGGCTGAAACCATCACCGCGATCGCTAAACCATGGGCGAAAGCCACAGCGAGAAGCCCCGCGTTTTGATAGATGGCGCCTACTCCCACGAAAATAAGGGTGAAAGTCCCGATGAACTCGGCGACACATTGTTTAAGAAGCATGCTGTTCATGGTTTATTGGTCGATGGGGCCGGCTTCAGAAGCAAAGGCGCGGGGGAAGCCCCGCCCGTGGCAGTTTTGGTTGGAGCGGAGGGGAGAGAGGTGGACGGCTTGCCAGACGTGTTGGTCATAGTCATCACCATTGGATTGGTAGCACTCGGCTTGAGCGGCTGCGGAACAAGAGACATCACTGGCGCGGGGGGCGCATTGGTCTTCGCCAGGTCTGGATATTTTTCGGTCAAATCTGCCAAACGAATGCCCGCCTCAGAACCGATGCCGCTTTGGGAACTGGTCGCAAGGAGTTCGTTGTAAAGTTTGTATGCTTCTGCGGGATTTTGTTTTTCATAAAGGCGAGCCAGGGCCAGTTTGGTTCCATTGATCACCGAGTCATTCGGGAAGCGCCGCCGGAGCTCTTCATATTTAGCCAGAGCCTCCGGCGTTTTGCCCTCCGCATCCAGGGTGGAAGCGAGTCCTAACATCCCCTGAGCCAGGAAGGGGCTGTCCGGGTACTCATTCAAGAAACGCTTATATTGGGTTTCAGAATTGGAATAGTTCCCTTCGGTATAAAACAGGCTGGCCGCCTCGATTAGAGCGCGGCCCGCCGCTTTGGTCCCTTCAAAATCCTGAGCCACTTTCAAGTAAGATTGAGCGACATCCGGGGGAAGCGGCGCAGTTGGGCTGAACGGTTTGCGAACATTGGACAAAGCCTCGCTTGCCCGGGTCTCCTTTTGGCTTTCGTAGTAGATGATTATCGAGATGAGAGCGACACCAGCCACAACCCCGCCGGCGATGAGGCTGACCCGCTTTTTGTTTTTGTCCAGCCACGCTACAAATTTTAACAGGCTGTCTGTCGCTGTTGAACTAGAATCCATATAAGGGGGCAAATCTTTGGGCCAGGGGGGGAAAAGGCAAGCCCGAAATTGGGGAAAGCCGGAGTTTTATCTCCGGCTTGCCCAACTTGGGATGATGAGAGCATCAACGCCGTCATCCGCGGCGCAAGGAGACCATCAGGGTCATATGGCAAGCCCCCGGATGGATGCGTGCTCTCTACGCACCGGTTTGCTAAGCAAAGAGCGTTCCAAATGGTATTCTTCAGTGAAACTGCTGGCGCAACAATGGGGAATCCTCAGGTCCGGCCAGGAGGTAGGTTTTATCGCCCTCACTCCAACTGGTTGTAAGAAGCTTGTTGATTTTTGCGAGTTGTGCAGAAGTGGACGGAGCATCCTTCAGCGCAAGGCGAGACGTGACGAAGAGAAAAAACATTTGTTTGTCCCCTCGGTCAAAACAAACCATCGAGACTGGGTTGCCGCGCCAGCGCAAGCAACCTCCACCCGTCGGCGAAAACTTCTCCAGGCCTCTGGGCAACTCATAATCAGCGGGCCCTCCGCGTTGGGCTATGGATTGACGGATTTGTTTGAGGTCATTGGTCACGATATCCATGCTGTACTCGCGCAGCGCGGTCCGAACCATCCTCGAGCGATAATCACCGAAGCGATCGTTCGCGCGCGGCTGTAGCAAAACTGCGGACAACCCGAGCAGAAGCGCAAATCCGGCCGCGGTAGCCAGCCACATCGGCCGATGCCACCAGGTGGCGCTCACCACCTTGTTCATCGCCAGGATAGATTCCTTCAAATCGGTTGGGGCGGGGATGTGCCGGAACTTCTCACGAAGAGCCGACTGAACAACGCAGTGCTGTTCAAACCAGTGTCGCAGCTCGGGGTCGCGTTGAGTCTGCTCTAGAGCTTCGGCCAGGGGACCTTCGCTCGCCTCGAGGCTGCCGGGCCGGTAAAGGAGGAGAATGCCTTTGGCTTCCTGGCTGTTCAAGTCGATGCCTTTCTTAAAGTTTTGGCCTGCTGAGGCTGCTCGGCCAAAAGAGCCTGGAGTTGAGAAATCCCGCGCGCGATGCGGGATTTTACCGTGCCCATGGGGACGGCCAGAATTTCCGCGATTTCTTTGTAAGGATAATCTTCGAGATAAAAAAGCGCCACGGCTGCATGGAAGATTGGATCGACCTGACCTAACAGCGACAATAATGCCGCCGAGTCTAAACGGTTCACCAATTCGGGCTCGATGTTCGGCAACTCATGGCTCACCTCCTCAAGCTCGAAATGAGGAAAACGTTTGTGGCGTCTATACATCTCAAGAAATTCCCTGTGCAAAGTTGTAAATAGCCAGGATTTGACCTTCGAAGGGTCCTGGAGCTGATGGCCCTTTTTCGCCCAGACGTAGAACGTTTGTTGGGTGAGGTCGCAGGCATCGCTTTCTTTCCGGGTCAAGCTCAAGGCAAATCGATAAAGGGAAGCGTAATAGAGGTTCACCAGACCCTCGAAGTCCAATTCATCCCTCATACGCGCTCATGCAGATACGAGCAATGGGCGCGCAAATTGTTCCCGCAGAAGGGGCAAAACAGGCTCGCACGGTATGGAACCCTGCGCGAGCCACGCCATAAAAGCCATACAAAATCAGGCTTACCGCCAAAGAAACTCAGATGCGGCCTCCCTCTGGAACCGGGAGTTTTGGTCCTTGATACGATTGGCCATCATTCGGGCGATGGCGAATAACATGGGCGCAGCCGCCTCCAGGTTCTCGGCAATGAGCTGACGAAAAGCGTCGGCGCCCAAGCGGAGAAGCCGCGCGTCGTCCTCAGCCACAACATCAGCGGAGCGCGGACTTTGGGTGAACATCGCCATTTCGCCGAAGACTTCTCCTGCCGGGATGTGAGCCAGCGTTCTGTCCTCCAAGCCTACGACTAACCGGGCGCGGAGGGTGCCGGAAAGCACAAAGAAAATGGCATCTCCCGGATCATTTCGCTTGATAATGATTTCCCCCGGTTTTAAACATTGCAACTCGCCGAACCGGATCAGTTGGGCCAGGGCCGCGTTGGATAACGTGGCCAGGATGGCGACCTGCCGGAGTTCCTGGGGTGTAACACCGCTGCCTTCAGACGAATGTTGCTGAAGAAAGGCTGTTTCCTCACCGGGCGGGAACAGCTTGTGCAAGGGGTCAACCTTTTTTGCCGGCAGCCACTCCTTCTTTGCTTCCGAATACACCCATGTCCCTGCTAGAACTCGGCCTTCCTGAACCCATTGAATCAATATGGGCAATTCAATCGGGCCATAGACCTGGTTATCGCAAGCCCAAACCCGATATGTTTCTTCGGCATGATTCGTGTTCATAATATTCAACCGCTCACAACGATATTCAATTCTTCTTGTCCCGTCCAGTAGATCCAGAGTAGCGGGCCTCATTCTGGCAATCGAGGACGACATAGTTGGAAGGACGAGTTCTACGAGTCCCGGATCTCTAAAGAAAATGCGGACTGGTGGCACCCGTCCTTCCGAAAATTGTGCCGATCCCCTGCCATAATGATTGCTGGCATCCAGAGGCATGATCCTTGAGGAAAGAAGGTTTTTTAGAGTTGTAATTCATGGCTAATCTGCTAAATAGGATGCGCAACTTGACCCGAAAAATCCAAAACCTCCGAATGTTTGTTATCCGAATCAACACGGGCCTCTGGGACCATGCAGTTGGTTTCCAGAAGAGAGTCCCGTCTTCCCTGCTCAGGGGCCAGTGGGGGCGGTTGCTGCTGGTCAACCTCTTCCTATTCTGGATCGGGTCCGCCGCCCACGCCGGCACTTTTACGGTCACCAACCTCGCGGATAGCGGGTCGGGCACCTTGAGGGAGGCGATGGGTCTGGCCAGCGCTTCGCAAGGTGCGAGCCTTATTACGATCAATGTCACTGGAACGGTTTCCCTTGCCAGTGTTTTGCCGGACATTACGACCAGCCTCTCGATAGTCGGCCCCGGACCAGCCTCGCTGATCCTTTCTGGAAACGACCACGACCGTATCTTTCATATCCTGGGTCCTGGTGTCAGCGTGGATTTTTCTGGATTGACGTTGACTCGTGGTTTTGGCGGCTCGAGCGGAGGGGCTGTGTTGTTGGAGAATGGCGATGATACGACTGCACTCTCTCTGACGAATTGTGTGTTAACGCAGAATCGGGCTGGAGAAGGCAACGGCGGGGCGCTTTCGGTTTCCGGCTCTGGCGCCGCCGGGCTGGTTAATTTAGTCGATTGCACCCTGGGCAGCAATCAGGCGTTAGGGAACGGAGGGGGGATCGATTCGCCTGGCGCCACCATCAATCTCTTCCGCTGCACGTTGAACAACAACCTTGCTTCGGGTGGCGGCGGCGGCATCTCCGTGGGGGCTGGCTTCTTAACCATAGAAAACTGCACGATTACTGGCAATGAGGCCCAGAATGACGGGGCTGGCATTAACTCCGACTTCGGAGCAACCTGCGATGTTCGAAGCAGCACCATCGTGAGCAACCTCGCCGGGATCACCGGAGGCGGCTTGCGCACCGTTTCTTCGGGACCAACCTACTTGAAGAACAATATCATCGCCGAAAATGTTGCCACCAATAGTGGTTCCGACTTGAGCGGTTCCATCGACAGTCTGGGACATAATCTCATCGGTAGTAGCGGCGGGGGCTCCGGATATGCCGTCACCGATCTTGTGGACACCCAGGCGCTCATTGCTCCTCTTCAGGACAACGGCGGGCCAACTTTGACTCATCGCTTGCTCGCAGCCAGCCCCGCGCTCGATGCCGGCGATAATTCGGGCGCGCCGGCAACTGACCAGCGCGGCTTCTCGCGCATCGTTAGCGCCAATATCGACATTGGCGCCTTTGAGATGCAGGCCAGCCCACCGATGATTGCCTGCCCATCTGACGTTTCTACAAACACTGACTTTAATCAATGTTCCGCGATCGAGACCTTCACTCCCAGCGCAAATGGCTTCCCCGAACCGGCCGTAAGTTGTGTTCCGCCGTCAGGGACTGCTTTTTCAGTGGGTACGAACACCGTCACCTGCTCTGCCTCCAATTCGGCAGGCACAGCGACATGTTCGTTCACTGTAAACATTAACGATACTGAACCGCCGGCCATCAGTTGTCCTGCTCCTATCGCGGCCAGCACGGATCTCGGCCAATGCTCGAGGAGCAACGTCGTCTATACTGTGATACTCACGGATAATTGTCCGGGAGCGACGGTAGTTTGCGCACCATCCAGCGGATCGGCATTTAGCACAGGAGTGACTCAAGTAAGCTGCCTGGCAACGGACGCGTCGGGAAACATCAACGGCTGCACTTTCAGCGTGACGATCAACGACACTGAGCCACCCGCCATGAATTGTCCTGCACCGATCGTCGCGAGCACCGATCCCGGCCAATGTTCGAAGACCAACGTGGTCTATGCGGTCATACCCACGGATAATTGTCCAGGAGCGACGGTGGTTTGCGCCCCAGTCAGCGGATCAACGTTCAGCAAGGGAGTGACGACCGTTAGCTGTTTGGCTAGCGACGCTTCGGGCAATACCAACGGCTGCACTTTCAGCGTGACCATTAACGATACTGAGCCACCGGCCATCAGTTGTCCTGCTGCGATCATCGCGAGCACCGATCCGGGCCAATGCACGAAGACCAACGTGGTCTATACTGTGATCCCCACGGACAATTGTCCGGGGGCGATGATGGTTTGCACACCAGTCAGTGGAGCAACGTTCAGCAAAGGCGTCACCACGGTGAACTGCCTGGCAACGGACGCCTCCGGAAACACCAACGGCTGCGCATTCCCCGTGACCATTAACGACGCCGAAGCGCCCGGTATCACTTGCCCTGCCCCGATCGTAGCGAGCACCGATCCCGGCCAATGCAGCAAGAGCAACGTGATCTATTCCGTGACGCCCACGGATAATTGTCCGGGAGCGACGGTGGTTTGCACACCAGTCAGTGGAGCAACATTCAGCAAAGGCGTCACGACGGTGAACTGCTTGGCAACGGACGCCTCCGGAAACACCAACGGCTGCGCTTTCAATGTGACGATCAACGACACTGAGCCACCAGGCATCAGTTGTCCTGCACCGATCGTCGCGAGCACCGATCCCGGCCAATGCAGCAAAAGCAACATGATCTATTCCGTGACGCCTACGGATAATTGTCCGGGGGCGGCGGTGGTTTGCGCCCCAGTCAGCGGATCAACGTTCAGCAAGGGAGTGACGACCGTTAGCTGCCTGGCTAGCGACGCTTCGGGCAATACCAACGGCTGCGCTTTCAATGTGACGATCGACGACACTGAGCCACCGGCCCTGAATTGTCCTGCACCGATCGTCGCGAGCACCGATCCCGGCCAATGCAGCAGGAGCAACGTGATCTATTCCGTGACGCCCACGGATAATTGTCCGGGAGCGACGGTGGTTTGCGCCCCAGTCAGCGGATCAACGTTCAGCAAGGGAGTGACGACCGTTAGCTGCCTGGCTAGCGATGCTTCGGGCAATACCAACGGCTGCACATTCACAGTGACAATTAACGACACCGAAGCGCCTGGAATAACTTGCCCTGCCCCGATCGTCGCCAACACCGATCCCGGCCAATGCTCCAAGACCAACGTAGTCTATGCTGTGATACCCACGGATAATTGTCCGGGAGCGACGGTGGTTTGCGCCCCAGTCAGCGGATCAACGTTCAGCAAGGGAGTGACGACCGTTAGCTGTTTGGCTAGCGACGCTTCGGGCAATACCAGCGGCTGCACATTCACCGTGACTATTAGCGACACTGAACCACCGGCCATCAGTTGTCCTGCACCGATCGTCGCGAGCACCGACCCAAGCCAATGTTCGAAGACCAACGTGGTCTATACTGTGATACCCACGGATAATTGTCCAGGAGCGACGGTGGTTTGCACACCAGGCAGCGGAGCAACCTTCAGCAAGGGAGTGACGACCGTTAGCTGCGTGGCTAACGACGCTTCGGGCAATACTAACGGCTGCGCTTTCAGCGTGACAATTAACGACACCGAAGCCCCTGGTATCACTTGCCCCGCTCTAATCATCGCGAGCACCGATCCCGGCCAATGCACGAAGACCAACGTGGTCTATTCTGTGATACCCACGGATAATTGTCCGGGGGCGACGGTGGTTTGCACACCAGGCAGCGGAGCAACCTTCAGCAAGGGCCTCACGACGGTGAACTGCCTGGCCAGCGACGCTTCGGGAAATACCAACGGCTGCACATTCACCGTGACCATTAACGACACCGAAGCGCCTGGTATCACTTGCCCTGCTCCGATCGTCGCCAGCACCGATCCCGGCCAATGTTCCAAGACCAGCGTGGTTTATACTGTGATACCCACGGATAATTGTCCTGGAGCGACAGTGGTTTGCGCGCCAGCCAGCGGAGCAACATTCAGCAAAGGCGTCACGACGGTGAACTGCCTGGCAACGGACGCCTCCGGAAACACCAACGGCTGCGCGTTCCCCGTGACCATTAACGACACTGAACCACCGGCGATAAGTTGTTCACCTAACGTTACTGTCGAATGCGCCGGGCCGTCCGGCACACCTGTTTCTTTCGTCACCGCGTTTGCCGACAATTGCCCCGGGGCGAGCGTGGTGTGCGTGCCGCCCGCTGGCTCGACGTTCACTCTGGGCGTGAGCGGCGTGAACTGCGCCGCCACAGACCTCGCCAGCAATACCAGCCACTGTGTCTTTACTGTCACTGTGAGAGACACGACGCCGCCCCTGATCGCTTGTCCGGTTGATATTATCGCATCGGAAATACCTCACGACTCCGGGTTTGGTATAGTCAACTACCCGCCCCCCGTGGCCCGCGATCTATGCGACAACGAGATTGGAGTGCTGTGCGCACCGCCCTCGGGTTCACCCTTTGCCGTGGGCTACACAACAGTGACGTGCACGGCCACTGATCACTCCGGCAATACCAATGCCTGTACGTTCACGGTTCGGGTGATCCCCTACCGGTTGTTCGTGGTTACCACGCCCGCGGACTCGGGTCCGGGCACGTTGCGTCAAGCCTTCCTGGATGCGAATGACGCGCCGGGAGAAAATAGGATCGAGTTTCATCTCCCTGGGGCTGGCCCTGGAAAGATCCTGATCCTCTCCCCCCTGCCTCCCATAACGAGCCCGGTAATTATCGACGGCTGGACGCAGGCCGGATCCGCCGGCCCGCCATTGATCGAGATTGATGGCAGTTCGAGCGGTGGCGCGGATGGCTTGGTTATCACTGCCGGCAGCACTACGGTCCGTGGCTTGGCTATTCATGCATTCGCGACAGCAATTCGCTTGCAAGGCATTGGTGGAAACATCATTCAGGGCAATTATCTTGGTTTGGATACCACAGGGACTAACGCGCCCGGCAATTTTGACGATGGCCTCTATATCAGCTCGGCGCACAACCTCGTTGGAGGAACATTGCCCGGCTTGGGCAACCTCATCTCAGGGAACGGGAGCAACGGCATCCATTTGGACACTGCCGATGCCCTGGCCAATATAGTACAAGGCAATTCTATCGGGACTGGCGTTGGCGGACTCGTTTCGCTCGGAAACCATCAGAATGGCGTATTCCTGAGCAACGAAGCTTCTCGAAACACAATTGGCGGGGTCACAAATGGCACCGGCAACATCATCGCATTTAATCGTCTCAGTGGAGTTTCCCTGGATACTACGGCAGGAGTGAGAAACGCCATTCTTGGCAACTCGCTCTTTTCCAATTTACTCTTGGGTATTGATTTGGGCTCGGACGGCGTCACTGCGAATGATACAAACGATGCCGATGAGGGACCCAATCGATTGCAAAACTTCCCCGTACTCACCGATGCCCGCTCCGTGGACGGGATTACGAGCGTTGATGGAACACTGAACAGCGCTGGGAACGCTACATATCGCGTCGAGTTCTTTCTCAACGACTTCAAGGACTCTTCGGGCTCCGGAGAAGGCCAAATCTTTATCGGTGCAAGCACGGTCGTGACGCCTGCGGGTGGAATGCGCAATTTTTCAGTTTCGTTCCCGGTGACCGCGACATTCGTTCAATTCGTCACTGCTACCGCCACCGATCCGGCTGGTAATACGTCGGAGTTTTCTCCGGCCGTGGCAGTTCGCACGCTGCCAGTGCTTCAAATGCAACCGGCCAATACGAACGCGGTTGCCGGGCAACCTGTCACCTTATGCGCCTCCGCCACCGGCACCCCGCCATTTATCTGGCAATGGCGCCTGAACGGAGCGAACATTCTTGATGCGACTAACCCTTGTTATACTATTCCGGCGGCTCAGATAGCAAATGGCGGGGCATATACAGTCGTTGTGGGGAATGATCTTGGCGCCCGCACTACGATTCCGGCCGACCTGAGCCTGCCGCTGCCGAGGTTCAATGGCGCCGACAATTTCGTGGATCGGGTGGACTTGTCAGGAACCAACGGATCTGTCGCTGGCTTCAATCGATTTGCGACCAGCGAACCGGGCGAACCGAAACATGCGGGCAAGCCAGGAGGCAAATCTGTTTGGTACACTTGGGAGGCCGAAGCAACGGGGATCGTCACCATCGGCACCCGGGGCAGCACCTTCGATACGTTGCTGGCGGTTTACACTGGTTCCTCAGTCAGCAACCTCACGGTGGTGGCCAGCGACGAAGACCGAGGCGGATTTTACACCAGTGGCTTTCGGTTTAATGCCATCGACGAGCACAAATACCAAATTGCGATAGACGGTTACTATGGGGCCGAAGGGGACTTCAATTTATCCTGGTCGGAGGAAACTACCTCGCACTTGCTGCCGTTCCTCACGACGCAGCCCCAGAGCCAGACAGTCGCTCCCGGCGCCAGGGCCGTGTTCACTGCCCTCGGACATCGTGTTTGCGATCAGGGAGATTTGGACTGCACTGATCTGACCCACTTCGAAGATGGGGATTTGCCGGTGATTAGCTACCAGTGGTTTTTTAATGGCGAACTGATCCCGCTGGCCACCGCCTCAAGTTTAATCATGAGCAACGTGCAAAGCAGTTCGGTAGGGGATTACACGGTCCAGGTTACTGCTAAAGACGACGATTTTGCGCGCGTGGTGGAGAGTGATGCTGCCAGCCTGCAAATCAACCTGATCGGGTCCTCCGTCGAAAACGCCCAATCGTTCGATAAATTCCAGGATGCAGTCAATGCGGCTCCCTTGATTTTGGGCACGGTTGCGCCAGTCTCCATTAGTCTCGCGAGTATTCCTGACAGTGGTCTCACCCCCGCAGCCGCGTCAGTCGTGCGCGGTTTTACGGGCACGCAGATTTTCAACACCACGAGCAACGCCAGCCAGGGGGAAATCTTCTGCGGTGTGCCGGGAGGCGCTTCGCGCTGGATCACTTTAGTCGCGGAAAAAAAAGGGCGTCTGGTCGTCACTACCGACGGCAGTTCCTACGACACGTTATTGGCGGTGTTTGCCGCTTCCTCGAACCCGGCTGCCCCCGTCCTTCTCGGTTGCGACAACAACAGCGGTTCTAACGGCTTGACCAGCAGAATGACTGTGCCAGTGGGGGCAGGCAGCACCAATTTTATCGGCGTGGATGGTGTGAGAGGCGCTTCGGGCATCCTGCAACTGAACTTCAATCTGTGTCCTGACGCCGTCATGACCTCTCTCGGAGTGTCGCTGGCTGGCCTTCATCAATTCCAAGTGAATGTGCGTCCAGGGTTGCCTTTTACCATCCAGTCCTCGCCCGATCTGATCCACTGGTCAACATTTTTAACATCCACTGTCACCACCGAGGTTTTCCAGTTTTTCGATCCGAATGTTCCCGCTGGCGCTTCCCGGTTTTACCGGGCCCTGCTCTGCCCTTGAAATTGGTGCGGCTTCACGGTCCAACGATTCGGCGTACGCGCGCGGACACTTCGTCTCGAGAGATGGCTTTTATTTGGAAAACTTGGGATTGGCATCACTTTTCCCTCACCACGGTGTGAGTAGCCCAGTCCTCGGGGACTTGGCTGCGCAACTCTTCAAGCTTAGCGAGGTAGAATTTTGAGGGGCCGTCGTCAGGCTTGAGCTCGAGCGTCCGGCGAAAGCCGATCTGGGCAAACTCCAGGTTTCGTTGTTCGTAATTGCTGAGCGCTTCGCCAAAGGATTCGCGCCAGGGCAAAGTGCTTTGGGCTTGCTCCGGCCAGCCAACGATCTCATGCACCGCCACAGCCTTGTCGAAACCTTTCAATTGAAATTGACCGAGCAGTCGCGTGACCAGGCGCTCCCCAAGCCCTTCCTGAGTTTTGCCGCTGATGACGCAATCCGTGCCCAGATATTTGTTGAGGCCCTCGAGCCGGGAGGCGAGGTTGACATCTTCGCCGAGCGCCGTGTAATCCACTCTTTCTGGACTGCCGAAGTTGCCGACTCTGGCAACTCCCGTATGGATGCCCAGGCGCGTGCGGAGGTGGTGGCCATCGATGGGCCTGTTAGCCGCTTCGCGGAAAAGCAATGCGGCCTCGCAGGCCCGCAGTTGATGGTCCATTTGGGGCTCCGGTGCGTTCCAGAAAGCGAAAACGGCATCCCCGATATATTTGACCACCGTGCCATCGGTTTTGTGGATGCAATCGGAGACCGCGATGTGAAAATACTGGTTCATGAGTTTGGCAAGGGCGTCGGAACTGATGGCCTGGGATAGGACGGTGAAATCAGCAATATCGGTGAAGAGGATGGTAATAATGTGTTCCTCGGCGTGGGGCTTGAGGAAGTTCGGATCGCGGGAAAACTTCTTTACTAATTTCGGCGAGAGATAGATGCCGAGGGTGTACTCGTAGAGCCGCTTCTGGACATAAAGTTGAATGGAATTGAAAACAATCGACCAGGAGAACGCGATCAAGATTTGGACGACAACAATGAGCCAAGGAAACCAGAGGAGCGTGCGGCGGAATAAAACATGGAAAAACAACGTCACGGCCATGAGGGCGGCGAAAGCAAGGCAAGTCGCGATGAACGGACGGAACCTCACCAAACCGAATCCAAGGAGGATCCCCAGCCCAAGGATTAATGCTCGTTCGATCATTGGAGGCCAGCGGACTAACCAATCTCCGCGCAGCAGATTCAGGAAAGTGGTGGCCTGAATCTCCACCCCCGCGATGAATTTGGCTTCCATGGCTTCTGACATTTCCCCGCTGCTAAACGTCCCAAACGGGTTTTGGTATTCATCTTTGCGTTCACCGGTGAACTTGGTCATGAGGCGCGCCCCAACAAAGACAACCTTATCATGAAAAAAATCGTTGGTTGCGCCAGCCGGATCGAGGACCTCGTAGTAACTCTTCCACCGCAGGAAGTTAGGCGGCCCATAATAATTCACCCAGCGTTCGGCGGCGCCTTGTGACGAGGATTTGGGGGCCTTCGCAGCCAGGATTTCGGCCGCCGCCGCGCTCAGGCTTGGGAGCTGGTCTTCGGGAGTGTGCCTCCGGACGACCAAATCCGGATCAGGCAAAACCTCCGCTGAACCAATGCTGGCCGCGCTGTCCAGCAACAAGGGAAAAGGGGGCTTGAGTTGGTGCGCCTTGAGCCCGATTTTCACATTGTCGGCAGCGAGAATAACTTTCCCACTGGCCTTTATGGCTTTGGCCAACTCTTCATCAGCCGAGGGATTGGCCAGGTTAGGGTCCGTGAAAACGATATCAAACACGATAGCGCGCGCGCCGGCGGCGGTCAGCCGTTCAATCAATCGGGCGTGGAGAGAGCGATCCCAGGGAGCATTAAGGGGTTGCTTCAATTTATCATAAGAAACCTCGTCCAGGTACACGATCACAGCTTCTTGAGCTGCCACCTCGCCGCGCAGCACCAGCAGCAGTTCGTAGCTTTCATTGATCAGTGGCCGGCCAAACGAAAAGGTGAGCAGGCTCCACCCCAGCGCGGACGTCAGGAGCGCGCCGAAAAGCGCCGCCGCGAAACCTCTGCTGAATTTAAGCCTCATGGTTGATATTGAACCTCCCCCGGAGCGGAATATCTAAAAGTAAAACTTGAAACTGGCGGCCAGGGTGCGCTGCCGGGGCAGGTCGTTATACAACGTCAGAGGGTTCAACCGATAATCGCGGCCGGCCAGGTTTAGCAAGCCTAGTCGCGCTTCCGCGCGCCGTTGAAAGAAACGATATCCTAAGAAAACGTTGACCTGCCAAAAATCGTCGCCTGGAGTTGCTGTCGAGTAGCCGTGGTTGGACTGAGCCGACCAGACCGAGTTAAACTGCCCCAAGAACCCGCAGGGATGGTAATAGTTCGCCGAGAGATATACTTGGTGCAAGAGGGCGCTTACGTGCGGATCGAACTGTTCGACTCCACTCGTGCCCGCGGGTATGTCCAGGAATGGTTTGTCCAGGTTAGCGTGAGTCAATTTGTAACGAGCGCCTAGCGACCATTCCTTGCCTATCAGTTGGTTCAAGGCCACGATCAGCGACTTCTCCTCGAATTCGATCCGTTGCCTGGCGCTGGAAGGAGAATCGGCCGACGCTGGGAATGGAATGCTATTGGTCAGGAGGCCGATCGTTTTTGTTCCGTGCGATTTCAGAAGTTCGGCATCGACATCCAAGTACGTGCCGGTTTTTTTGAAAATCTGATCCAAGCCCAAACCGAAAGTTTCGAAATGCGTGGCAGGCACCAGGCCGGCCACCGATTCTGGAGCCAGGCTGCGGAAGGCCTGATTGAACCCGCCGACCTGGGCCGGCTCCAGGCGGACGCTTTGATCGAAGAACACGCCGCCCAACGAGCGCGTATAGGCAAATCGAAAATAGGTATCTTTCACCGGAGTCCAAAGGATTCCGGCTTTTGGCGAGACCTGGCAGGCCGTACCTTCGGAACTGGTAATGGGAGCGGTATCGATGTTTCGTGGGTAATGCAAACGGTCATAGCTCAGGCCGAGCGTGAGCCGCAAAGGATCCAAAACCTGCCACTGATCGTAGGCGTAGAAACTGAGCCGCTCCAGGCGCGCCCTAAAACTTTGCTGGATGGGCTGGGATCCTCCGCCGATGAGCTGCCGCTCCAAGTCACTGGAGGTCTCAGGCGATGCGGTTTGATAACGCCCGCCCGCAACAAATGTTTGGGAATGGGTTTGGTAGATTTGTTGGAGCTCAGCGGAGTAGGCGACAAGCTCGCTGCGATAGGCGAGCGAGGTGGGGTCAGAAGGATTTCCCAAGCTCGCATTTGTCTGCCCTGGGAAAAACGGTGGGAAGCCAGGCGTGACTTCATTTTGGAGATAAAGCGCTTTGAAGGATGAGTCCTGCAGCTTGAGCGTGTCATTGAATCGACTGGCTAGAAAAAGCGTATGGCTGCCCGGTCCCCACTCCCGATGGTAGCCGAGCAACACATTCGGCTCCTGATATTCCCTCACCCGCAAGGTGTGGCTGGCGCTGGCCTGGTTGTAATACTGGTTTAAATCTCCGGAAATCAGGTTCACGTACTCTGCCTGAAAAAAGAGCCCATCTTGCGGCGTAACCTGTTCCTTGAATCGAAATGAGAGGTCAAGCTGCTCGCTATTATTATTTGGCCGCTGTCCAGGGTCGGTGCGATAAAAAGCATCGACCGCGTAGCCGAAGTTTCCCAACAGCCCATACTGGGAGCCGTTTTGTGTCCAGGCGCCCCGGCTCAGGTATTCGGTGCTCGAAAAAAGGCCCAGATGGTTGGCGTCGAACATCCGCGAGTATTCCTGCTGCGAAATGTTCTGCGAAAGGGTGCTGGCGCTGGGCGGGGCCAGCAGATCAGCGACCAGGAGTTCGCTCAACGCGGGTGTTTCGAAACGCAGGTTGATATTATTAGGGTCCCGCAAGGCATCGTAGCTTTCGGCCAGAAAAAGATGGGCGGAATAGTTCGCGTAATCAGCATTCACCGCTCGTGATGCTTCCTGCACGCTGGCATCCAACAAGCCTGCATCCCGATAGATCGCCGCCAGGTTCGCGCCGCGCACTGCCTGATCCTGGTCGAGCAGAAGCCGTGAACGAAAAATGCTGCGGTTGTCGTTTAACTCTTTAGAACGTTGCAGATCGTACACCGCCTCGTTGATGCGGTTCTCTCCCTGGTCCAGGAGCGCCGAATAGAGCCAGCCCGTCGGATCATTCGGGTCCAGTTTTTTGGCCAGGGCCAATTCCTTGTCCGCGTGCTTCGTATCGTTTAGATGACTGAAGGTTTTGCCCAGGTAACTGCGCAGCACCGCTCGTTGCGGTTCCAGGGTCGCAGCAGTCTGCAAATCATCCCGTCCCTCGCGTGGGTGCCCAGTGCGAATTCTTACCAGACCGCGCCCCAGCCACGCGTTGGCCAAGGCGCCATCGACCCCAATGGCGCGGTCAAAATAATCCGACGCTTCGGTTGATTTCCCCTCAGCCGCCAGCAGAAATCCCTTCAGCGCCAGACCCTCGGCATTGCGGGGCGACAGCGCCAGTCCTCGGTTCAAAGCCGTGAGGGCTTCAGAAGTTCGCCCAAAACCGAATTCCAACTCGGCCACGCGAATCCAGCTTGCGCCGAAGTTTGGCGACGCCTTGGCGGCCGCGCTCGCCGCCTCCAGGGCTTCTGGCAAATGGGAAAGCGATTGATGGTAATAAGAGCGTGCCATCCATTCGCTGCTAGTCCCGGGGTTGGCCAATGTTCCGGGAGGCTGATGCTTCACCGTGGCTATCAGTTCCCGCAGAGCGCGGGCGGCGGGGGCGGCGTCCGGCACGCCTCTCAAATTCGATTCCGCTTCGTCGATTCGTCCCACGGCCAGCAAAAGGGCCGCTTGGAGCAGGCGTTCCGGGTTGGAGGCAGGCTGGCGGTTTTCGGGGTAGCCCGACAGCGCCTGAAGTAAATCCCCGTCTCGATACGCTTCGAGAGAACCCTTGAAACTCTCTTTCTCTTGATCGCTTAACCCGAGCTCCGCCGCATCCACTACCGCCGGATAATACAAGGCCCATTGAATGATATTGATCGCATCGATGAGCGCCGTTTTCTTTGGCGCGCCTCCCGGTTCTACGATTCCTTGCTCGCCGCTTCTAATGGTCTCGGAGCCTTGCGCATTGCTCAAACTGACTTCCCCATCGATGAGCGAAAGCACGGTCCGGCCAGCGGCATCCACCGCCAAATTAAATTCCGTCCCGCGAATTGCTCCAGAAGCGACCGGCGTGCGAAACTGGATTTCGGATGGCTTTTCCCGGCTGAAAAAATAAGCGGCTCCCGACTTCAGCTCAGCCTGGGCTTTGTCTCCGGATTTTTCCGGGGGCTGAAGTTCCATGCTGGTGAGCGCATCCACCCGCACCACGCTTAGGTCCGACCAGCGCAAAGTCGCGCGGCTTCTCAATCCGCTGCGCAGCCGGTCCCCGACCTGCAACACCTGATTAATTTGCGCTGGCGACCAATCTGGGAATCCCTGGCGGGCGACCTCGACTTTTCCCTCCTTTTCCAACACTGTGCAAAGCACTGTATCGGTCTTGGCGCCCTTTCCGGTGAACGTTGCTCCAGAGAACATCAGGCAAAAAAGAGGAACGGCGAGTGGCCGGATTTTTTCCATAATCAATCGTAACTAATGGCTGATACCGCGCAGTCGTATAAGGCGGTCCATTCCACTTGGCAAGACGAAAGAAACCGTGGAATGCGTTCAATGCCAACATTGTGCACTGTAGCAATCGACGTGAGTCGGCTCTGATCCGTTACGCGAAAATAATGGGCCGACTGATATCGGCTATTACCGTTCCAAATGCATCCCAGTTAGGTCGGGCTCTCAGCCCTTGATGTGATGGGCTATGTCTGAAGCCTCATCTGATCCGCCAGGCCAAGCAAATCCCTCCCAGACCAAATAAAAAATTAGGCGACCAGCCTGCCAGCCAGGGGCTCACCGTCCCGCGGCTTCCCAACGGCAGCGCCAATTGCAGGCAAACAAAATAAGCAAAGCAAATCCCCAGGCTGCTGGCCACTCCCACATACACATTGCGCCGCCCGGAAACGGCGCCGAACGGCAAGGCTACCAACACCACAATGAGGCAGGTCCAGGGTGTGGCGTAACGGCCTTGCAACTGAGTTTCGAACATCGCCCCTTTCGGCGAATCCTCGGGATGCAGCCTCCTGTAAGAGGAAATTTCCCGGGACGAAAGCCGCGCCTTCTGGATTTGTTTCAGGCTGGTGATTTTATTCGCTTTGATTTCGATGGTAATATCCTCAGGAGTCTCCGCAAGCTCCGGCACCACCAGCAGGTTTGTCTGATAGGGCGCTGTTGGAGGGGCGCCCCGGGTGGACGGATAGATCAACACTTGCGCATCAGTGAAGACCCATGTGCCGTTGAGCCACCTTCCTCGTTCGGCAGAAATTTCCCGGCGTGTGCCATCTGGCAAAGCATAGGCCACGAAAGGCCGCACCATTTCGTGCGTGATGGTATTATAATCGAGAATGGCGCACTCCCGTTTTTCACGCGCATTGATAAATACCACGTGGTGTTCCCACTGCGGCTGGGCGGCCTGGCTCGCCGAAGGCAGATGGCGGCCCATGATCTGTTGGGCCGCCTCGGCGCTTTGCGGCACCAGGAATTCATTCATGGCAAATGAAACGAGGCTGAGGAGCAGGCCCACCGCCAGGTAGGGGAACGCGAGCCTCCATAAACTGATTCCGGCGGCGCGCATCGCTGTCAGTTCATTATAGCGAGCGTGGTTCGTTAGGGCATAAAGAAGTGCTAGCAGCAGGGCTACCGGCAGCAGCGGAAAAACCAGCATCTCCGGCAAAAGGACCAAATAATATTGGAAAATGTCGGCTGCGTTCAAATGGTTCCTTTGGAACTCCGCCAGTTGCGAATAGAGATCGAAGGAAATCCAGAAGATTAAAATGCCTGCCAGGCAATAGCCCAATGGGGTCAATAATTCGCGCAACAAGTAGCGATCAAGGAGACGCATCTCCTCCAAGCTAAAGCAGGCTTCGTCCGCCAAGGCAAGCGCCGGTCGCAGGTAGGGATAGTCCCAGCTTTCGCGGCTGAACAATTTATGCTAAACTTCGACACGGAGATTGAATGCGGGAAGTGGCTAAATACTGCTCTGTTATGAACAGAAGAAATTCAGGGTCAATTCTTTGGCTCATCGCGTTCCTTGTGATGGGGCCTGGTCCGCGCGCCTTGGGTGGAGGCTTGACCAACATCAAAACCGTTTTCATCATTTTGCTGGAAAATCACGATTGGTCACAAATCTTCCAGAGCACGAATTGCCCTTACATTAAGAACACCTTGATCCCCATGGGCTCCTTTTGCACTCAATATTACAACCCTGAGGGGCTCCATCCCAGCCTCCCCAACTACCTGTGGCTCGAAGCAGGGACCAATTTTGGGGTTCGAGACGACGTTCCTCCCGCCAGCAACCCGATCACTACAACCAACCACTTGGTCACTCTGCTTAAGAAGGCGGGGATTTCGTGGAAAGCCTATCAGGAAGGCATCCCAGGCAACACCTGCCCAATGACGGATATCCTTGAAACAGCCTACATCGTGCATCACAATCCATTCGTCTATTTCACGGATGTGAGTGGTTCACCTGATTGCATGGCTCATATCCGCCCCTATGCAGAGTTGGCCGCCGACTTGCAAAACAAGACGACGGCCCGCTACAACTTTATTACCCCCAATGTGACCAATGATATGCATGATTTGGGGGCTGGCTACCCTAACGAATTGGTGGAAGGCGATCACTGGCTTTCGATGGAGGTGCCTAAAATCCTGGCCTCGCAGGCCTACAACGACAACGGAGCGATCTTCATCGTCTGGGACGAGGGGTCCTCCTGCGATCCCCCGATTGGTTGCCTGGTTCTCTCCCCCTTGGCCAAGGGGCACTCCTATTCCAATGCCCTCCCCTACAACCACAGTTCTTCCCTTAGGACAATGCAGGATATTTTCGGCGTTCGACCTTATCTAGGCGATGCAGCAAATGCGATTAACCTTGGTGACTTGTTTGTTGGATCCCCACCCCCCACCAACGTCGATCTGCTTTGGTTTGACGATAAACTGCCGCATGGCGGTATTGCCGGCGGGGATGGCGGCGACGGCTGGACTTGGGTGACGAACAACCCCGCCCCGTTCTCGGGAACAAATGCCCATCAGTCCAACCTCAGCGCTGACAGCCATCAGCATTTTTTCAGCTACGCGTGCGCCCCCTTCCAGGTAAATCCGGGCGACGTGCTAATCGCTTATATCTATCTTGATCCCACCAATCCGCCCGGGCAAGTTATGTTGCAGTGGAATGACGGTAGTTGGGAGCATCGTGCCTACTGGGGGGCAAGCCTCAACAATTACGGAGTCGAAGGCACCGCGGGTCGCAGGCTAATGGGACCCCTGCCCCCGGTGGGCCGGTGGGTGCGTTTGGAAGTCCCGGCACATCAGGTGGCGCTGGAGGGAAGCATCCTCTCCGGCATGGCCTTTACACTTTTTGGCGGCCAGGCCACCTGGGATTATGTGGGCAAGCGATTCCCGCTCACGATCGCTATCAGCAGGGGGGGCGGGCGTACCACTCTCAGTTGGTCCAGCGTGGCTGGCCAGACCTATCGAGTCGTTTATAAAACCAATTTGGCAGACCCTGCATGGTCGGTTCTCAGCGGTCCGATCATCGCCAGCGGCGCGAGCACCAGTTGGCCCGATGATGGCGTAGCGCGGCAGCGATTTTACCGCGTCGCGCAATAGCAAGAAATCCATTGACCATGCGGGACCCCCTGCTAGATTACCCCGCCTGCCGCAAGAATGCGGCCCAAATAAAAATGAATTCATATCTAAATTCGCTGTTAATTGTTGGACTCCTTGCCGTCCCGGCTCTCGCCGAGGATAAGCTCGACCTCAAAGACCCCAAAGTAAGGGCCAGCTACAGCATCGGCGCTGACATCGGCGGGAATTTCAAGCGGCAGGAGCTCGACATTGATACCAAAGCGATGGCGGCGGGGATGGCCGACGCGCTCGCTGGAAAAACCGCCCTCACCGAAGCCGAGATGAAAGAGACTCTCAATAATTTTCGTAAAGAATTGATGGCCAAAATGGAAGTGAAACAAAAAACGGACGGCGCAAAGAACGTCAAAGAGGGTGAGCTCTTCCTCGCTGCCAACGCCAAAAAAGAGGGAGTCAAGGTTCTGCCCAGCGGGTTGCAATATAAGGTCCTGAAATCCGGCACGGGCAAATCGCCCAAGGCCACGGAGACGGTGAAAGTTCATTACCACGGCACATTGATTGATGGCACGGTATTTGACAGCTCGGTGGATCGCGGTGAGCCGGCGACCTTTCCGGTTAACGGCGTTATTCCCGGCTGGGTGGAGGCATTGCAACTGATGAAGGAAGGGGACAAGTGGCAACTAACCATTCCCTCGAAGCTCGCCTATGCCGACCACGGCGCTCCCGGCGGAAAAATCGGCCCCAACAGCGTGTTAATTTTCGAGGTCGAACTCCTTTCTATCGAGAAGGCCAAGTAATCCCCTAAACGGACCTTGGCAGTAAATACCGCATCGGAGCGTCGGCATCTTGCCGGTTTTGAAAAGTCGTTCGTCTTTGCCTGTCCTCTATAGTCCTCGATTCGGGATCGCGATGGAGGATGGACCGTCTTTGTGTTCTCTGCGGCTTTGCGATTTTTGTTCCTTGAGGTTGCTCCTACTGATTCATGGTTCGATGGAGTATCTGCGTCCCTCTGCGTCATCAGCGGTTTAAAAGTGTTAGTCAAAATTGGTGTAATTCGTGTCTCTCGGAACTTTCGGCCAAAATGAACGAAATCCGCGTGTTCCTCCGTCGGGCCGAACGCTAACATGCAGCTAACAATCTGTAGGAGACGACGTAAGGAATGGACCTCGGCCACGAATTCGACTCCTCACCCCCGCCCTTCTCCCCCGCTGCGACAGCCGCGAAGCGCGGCGAGTCGGCTGAGGAGGGGAGGGAGGGGCGCCGGGGAAATTGAGGACGCGTGCCACTCACGGTTCCAATACAGACAGTTTCGGAAGGTTATAGAAGCATATTTCAAAACGCCCAGCATGAACGCTCAACCCCAAAACCTGGATTCAGAACCGTTGTCCCCGGCATTCCCTGCCCTCTTCAACACGGCCGGGGAGGGCTTGTTGCGCCAAAGCCCGGCGACGTCGGCAGAGCCGGAGGACATCATCGCAAAACTGGGTGAAATCGCCAAAGACCTCATCTCCTGTATCCGCCATTCGCCTTCTAGTCGGCCAACAAGCCAAGTGCCAGTCGGCGCTGCGACGAATCGATGATCCTTGCCCCAAATCCGCCCAGGCCAGGATGATTTTGAGCGACGACCCGGAGATCTCTAAACCATTCAATTTTTAATGCACTCGGTGATTGGCAATGAGACGTGGGTGGTGTATTAGTTTGAATCAGTCATGACAAACGCGCCGCGTATCCTCTACTGCCACTGCCAATACGCCCAGGTCGTCCCGGCCGAGGTGAAGGAAGCAGTGTTGCGCAAGCTGTGCGATTCGGGCGTGGCGTTCGATGCGGTGGCCGACCTCTGCGAGTTAAGCGCGCGGCAAGACCCGTCGCTTCAGCGTCTGGCCGAAGGCGGCGCGGTGAAAATCGCTGCCTGTTTCCCCCGCGCCGTGAAGTGGCTCTTTCACGCTGCCAGGGCGGACCTCCCGCTCGATGGCGCCGAGGTTCTCAACATGCGCGCGCAAAGCGCCGAGGAAATCACGGCCGCCTTGTTCAACGTCGAAATGAAACCCAACTTGCCGAAAGGCAAAGTGACTGCAACCGATGCGCCCGCAACATCGGTCGGCGTCCCTGTGAACTAACGATGGCTCTCTCCACCCAATCCACCCTCCGCGTCGTGCTCTATGAAGGCCAGGACGCGCAACCGCTCGAAGGCGTCGATCGGTTCAGTGCTTTGACGGCGTTGCTGGAAAAGGGTTTTGCCGTCACTCGTGCGGTGCCGGGAGGACGCGTCGCCCCGCATCCTCGCGGATCGTTGCTCGTGCTTGGCAACTTCGCCGGACGCGAGCCGCAGGCCGAAGGCGTTTCTGCTGAGACGCCGGTGCGTTTTCAGGACATCACCGGCCTGGACGCCGCCCACATCGCTGAGGCGGCCGAAGGTGTGCGCGCCGAAACGGGCGCGGCGAAGCATGGCGATTGGAAACCATGGTTTCCGGTCATTGATTACGACCGCTGCACTAATTGCATGCAGTGTCTGAGTTTCTGTTTGTTTGGCGTTTATGGAGTGGACGAGCAAAATCACATCCAGGCGCAAAATCATGATAACTGCAAAACCAATTGCCCGGCTTGCTCGCGCGTCTGTCCCGAGGCCGCCATCATGTTCCCAAAATACAAAGCAGGCCCAATTAACGGCGATGTCGTGCAGAACTCCGACCTCGGCAAGGAAAAGATGAAGATCGACATCTCCGCCCTGCTCGGCGGTGATGTTTATTCCGCACTGCGCGAACGCAGCGACGCCGCCAAGGCGCGCTTCAGCAAGGAGCGCGATGACAAGAAGGCTTTGCAGGAACGCCAGAAGTGCCTGGCGAAACTGGCCAGCGCCGGGGATATACCGGTGGAAGTCCTGATGAGCCTGCCCTCGCCAGAGGAAATCATGCGCCGGGCGGAGGACGCCAAGGCCCAGGCGCAAGCGGCGTTGGCAAAACAAATGCAAACCAGTTAGCCATGCTTCCCGCGCTCATCTTCCGAACCCTGCGCTCCGCCGACAAGCGGTGCCTGGCGAAGTTTCTCTGGAATTTCGGGGTGAAGGGCATGTTATCGGTCGAAAAATTCAAGCGGCGCATCAAACGCGGCGAGTATTTTCCGCCGTTCCTTTACATCTCGATCCTTAACTCCTGCAATCTCCGCTGCCAGGGTTGCTGGGTGGATGTCGAGGAGAACGACGCCATCGATCTCCACACCCTGAACCGCACCATCACCGACGCCAAGCAACACGGGAACGCCTTCTTCGGCATCCTCGGCGGCGAACCGTTTCTGCATCCCCAGTTGCTTGATGTGTTCGCGGCGCACCCGGATTGTTATTTTCAGGTCTTTACCAATGGGCAGCCCATCACTGAAAACACAGCCAAACGGTTGCGCGAGCTCGGCAACGTCACCCCCCTCATCAGCATCGAAGGCCGCGAAATCACGAGCGACGAGCGCCGCGGCAAAAAGGAAGTCTTTACTCGCACCCTGCGCGGACTCGACAATTGCCTGCGCGAGAAACTCCTTACCGGCGTCGCCACCAGCGTTTGCCAGTCGAACATCGACGAGCTGCTCACTGAACACTGGCTGCGCGACCTTATCGCGCGCGGAGTGCATTATGTTTGGTATCACACCTACCGCCCCGTTGGTCCGAAGCCCAACTTCCAACTCGCCCTGCGTCCAGATCAACTGGTGCGCGTGCGCAAGTTCATCGTCGAGATGCGCGCCAAGGTGCCCATTGCGATGATTGACGCCTATTATGATGATCGCGGAAAGGCCTTGTGCCCCATGAGCACCGGCATCTCGCATCACATCGGGCCGAAGGGTGACATCGAACCATGCCCTATCATTCAATTCGCCACCGAGACCATCCGGGACGAACGCGGTGTTTTTGCGACCATGCGCGACAGCGCGTTCCTGAAGGATTTCCGCGAACTCAGCGCCCATCAGACACGCGGTTGCGTGGTGCTGGAGCGCCCCGACCTCGTCAAGCAACTGGTGGTGAAACACGGCGCGCGCGACACTACCGTCCGTGGGACGGCAATGGCTGAACTCGACGCTATGACGCCGCGCTTCAGCCAATGGCTTCCGGGCGAGGAAGTCCCCGAGAAGCACTGGATGTATCGCCTTTCCAAAAAATATTGGTTTTACGATTTCGGGGCTTATGCCAACGTCGCCCATGACGCCGAAGCCAAAGCCCGCGAATTGAAATCAAAACTCGATCCCGCCCGTTCGACCGGGCAGAACCATGCCGCCGAACCTGTTTTGAAATAAACCACGCTATTTGAACGTCTAAGCCTCGCCTATGCAGCCCATTATTCTGAAGCCCCTCCCCAGTTTCACCCCGGGCAGCGTCAGCATTCCCAAGCACATTGTCCAGCAACGCGTGCGCGCGCCGAAGAAAAACATCCCACAGACCGTCGTGGAGCGGAATCATTTCTTGCAAGTGGTGCGTAACTACGTTGCCGAGTTCAATCCCGTTCCGCCTTTGCCGACCGATGACCTCAAGGTTCACGCGGACCGAGTCGTCGGAATGTTAAAATGCGACCCGATTTATCGGGATTATTTGGGTGTGCTCATCAACAACGAGATGTGGCGCGAACAACTCGCGTCCGTGCCTTATGAGCGTCGCTTGCTCCTGCTGCCAAAATGCCTGCGTGTCGAGAGCAAGTGTCCTGCGCCTTTCGACGAGTTTGGTCTGTTGTGCAAACAATGCGGTCTCTGCACGATTCAGGACCTGCAGGCGGAAGCGGAAAAGCTCGGCTACGCCACGCTGGTCGCAGAAGGTTCGGCCATCGTGATGTCGCTGATCCAAACCGGCAAGATCGAGGCCATCGTCGGCGTCAGCTGCTTGAGCGTCCTCGAACGCGCCTTTCCCTATATGGAAGCCGCGGCCATCCCAGGAGTGGCGGTACCCTTGTTGCAGGACGATTGCATCGACACCACCGTGGACCTCGACTGGGTTTGGGATTACATCCATCTTACCAGTGACGACAAAACCCGGCGCCTTGATCTCAGCGCCCTCCGCGATGAGGTTGATTTCTGGTTCACACCCGCCTCGCTCCAAATCATCATGGGCAACGCCGAGGGGCAGACCGAAGCCATCGGGCGGGAATGGCTCATGCGCGCCGGCAAACGTTGGCGGCCCTTCCTGGCCGTGGCGGCGTTTCAGGCTTTGCGAAATGAAGTCGGCAAACCGCTGCCCGATGATTTAAGAAAAATCGCCGTGGCGGTAGAATGCTTCCACAAAGCATCACTGATCCATGATGACATCGAAGACAACGATGCGCAGCGGTACGGCGAAAAAACGCTCCACGAGGAGTTCGGGGTGGCGGTCGCCCTCAATGTGGGCGATCTCCTGATTGGGGAAGGCTACCGCCTGCTCACCGCCTGCCGGGCCAGCGCGGAACAAAAGGCAGAAATGATCCGCATCGCCGCCGCCGGCCAGCGGGAACTCTGCCGCGGTCAAGGTGCTGAACTCTGTTGGATGCGCGCGCCGCAACCGCTCACCCAGCATCAAGTCCTCGACATCTTTCGCAAGAAAACGGCGCCGGCCTTTGAAGTGGCTCTGCGCCTCGGGGCAATTTACGCCGGCTTGGAGTCGCACGAAGATGTGGAGGAGGTGCTCAAAGTTTACAGTGAAGCCCTTGGCATCGCGTATCAAATTCGGGACGACCTAAGCGATCTCGGCGCGAATGGCGAGACCAATGACATCGCAGGGCTGCGCCCCAGCTTGTTGCTCGCCGTGGCGCACGAAAAGTCGAAAGGCGGCCAGAAAGAATTGCTAACATCCCTGTGGCATCGGCAGCAACCCGCCGGCGTCACCACATCTGCGATTGAATCGCTCTACACTGAGCTGGGCGCTGATACGCGCGCGAGAACCTTGCTCGAAACCTACAAAGAGGAAGCTATCCGCTGCTTGCGTGATTTAGAAAATCCGAACTTGAAGGGGCTGCTCCGCCGTGTGCTCGGCAAGATTTTCAACGACGTGGAGATCAAAGGCTGGTGCAAGGAGCAGGAGCTGAAGAACGGGGTTCAGGACGGAGTGCGCGGCCAGGTTCCAACCGAAAGTGAGATCGTCTCGGCGAGAGCATGATGCTCCAATTTCGGAGTGCCGAGGTTCGTGAGCGTCCGCCTTCAACTCCTTCAAGTGGCTCGGCTCGCGCCGCGATTGCTCGGGGATTCGACCGAGCTGGTCCGCGAATTCTTCCGAAAGCAAATCTCCCTTGAAGGCGCGGGACTCGATCGAGATGGGCGGCCCGACCTTTACTACACCATCTTCGCCCTGGCCGGTTTGCAGGCCACGGATGCCGAAGTGCCACGCGACACACTCGGGACATTCCTACTCACGCACGGTGATGGAGCGGCCCTCGATTTCGTTCACCTTTCCGCCCTGGCCCGCTGCTGGGCGGTAGTCGGCAAAGAGCGGATACCCCCTGCCCTCGCTGCCCGACTGTTGGAGCGCGTCGAGACTTTCAGAAAACCTGACGGCGGCTATGAGGGCGACGCGAAACTCTCGCACGGCACGGCTTACGGCGCGTTCGTCGCGCTTGGTGCTTACGAGGACCTTGGGCAAACACCCCCGCACGCGCTGAAATTGATTCAAAGTCTCAAGCGCCTGGAAACGCCCGACGGAGCGTGGAGCAACTTCCCCGGCGCGCGCATCGGCGCAACCAATGCCACAGCCGGCGCGGTCACGCTCATCCGCCATTTGGGTTTTCCCGTGAATGAGCGCGTGGGCGATTGGCTGTTGGCGCAGGCGCATCCACAAGGCGGCTTCCTGGCGGTGCCCGGGGCGCCGATGCCGGACCTGCTCTCGACTGCTGCCACGCTCCATTCCCTCGCCGCCATGGATCGGCGATTGCCGAGCGAGATTCACGAGCGATGCCTCGATTTTCTGGATTCGCTCTGGGACGCCCGCGGCGGTTTTCACGGCCATTGGGCCGATGACCATCTGGATGCCGAATATACCTTCTACGCCCTGCTTGCGCTGGGGCACTTGAGTTTATGATACGCGTCTATGATAGAGTATCTGGCAAAGCCGTCTCCTCGCGCTCGCCCGGCCTCCTTAATTCCGCGCTTCGGCATGATATTAGACGGAACTACTGCGCTGACGTCAGCCTCAGCATAACGCGGGCTAAATCTCACATCAGGGAGGAGTCATCGCGTTTCTCCAGCTTCAGCAGTTGCTTTTTGACAACCTCGACGTTTTTCGTCAATTCATACAGGGCTTTCAACAACTCAGCTTGGGTCGGTGGGTCGGCCAGTCCCGGCACGAGCGGATGGATGGCTGTTACATTGGTGGCGATCTGATTAGCTTGCTCCCGGATTTTTTCAATGGCTGCGTTTCTTTCCATGGGCTGAAGATGCGACAAATCCAATTAGATTTACAAGCTTGTCTCGAATGGCCCGAACATCCTGGTCCAATGGCGGAACCGGGCAGGCCGCAATATCCGCATCCGCTGACAAGCCGAGTTCTTAGTTCGTCGCGACGGTTGCAATCCAGAGTTTCCCCAGGCAGAATGGGACAATAACCGAAAGCATTGCTATGAAAATGAACTCCATCGTCTGGGTCGTTCTGGTCGTGTTCGCCGACCTGGGTGGACTGCGAGCTGATTCCTCTGCGCCCGCGCCACTGGGTGCGTCGGAGGGTTGGCAAACGAGCGCACCGCGCGAGGAATTGAAACCGGCATTTTCCTTCGTAGCGAAGGGTGGCCGATCTGGCAAGGGCGCTTTCATTATCCAACACGATGCGCGGGATGGGTTGGATGGTTTTTGGACTAAGACCTTCCCAGTGCAGGGAGGCCATGACTACCGCTTCGAAGTCTTTCGACAGACTCGACGCGTTCCTGTGCCGCGCCGAAGCGCGATGGTCCGCTTGTTGTGGCAGGACGATCGACGCCGGAAAGTTTTGCGTGACGAGGCTCCGAGCACGCCCCGGACTTCGGAGCGGAGCGACGCCGGGTCGCGCAGCCGTTACGTCACAAATGTCCTGGCAGGGATGACACCTGTCGCGGAGGCCGAACATCCCTTAGACAAAGGGACCGACGCTCGTGGCTGGACCGAGGTATCCGACGCATACCGCGCGCCGGTGCGAGCCACGCAGGTCGTCGTTGAATTGCATCTGCAATGGGCGCCGCGCGGCGGGATTCAGTGGAGCGATGTTTCGTTGACGGAAGTTCCTCCACCTGAACCACGCAAAGTGCGTTTGGCAGCCGTCCATTTTCGGCCCACTGCCGGCAAGACTCCGGCGGAAAAATGCCGCGCCTTTGCGCCCCTCATCGAAGAAGCCGCCCACCAACGATCCGACCTCGTCGTCCTTCCAGAAACGCTCACATACTTTGGGACAGGCCTGACTTTTGCCGAGTGCGCAGAACCGATTCCCGGTCCATCGACAGAGTACTTTGGCGCATTAGCGCGGGAGCACCAGTTGTATATCGTCGCCGGATTGGTCGAACGGGACAGGCATTTGATTCACAACGTGGCGGTTCTCGTCGGACCGGACGGCAAATTGGGCGGTAAATACCGAAAAGTCTGCCTGCCTCGCGATGAAATTGCGGCGGGGATGGCGCCTGGAGAAGACTATCCCGTTTTCAACACGCGTTTCGGAAAGCTGGGGATAATGGTGTGCTACGATGGATTCTTTCCGGAAGTGGCGCGACAGTTAAGCAACCGCGGCGCAGAAGTAATCGCGTGGCCGGTCTGGGGTTGCAATCCTGCGCTGGCAGCCGCCCGCGCGTGCGAAAATCATGTGTTCCTGGTTAGCAGCACTTACGAAGATGTGGCGCACGATTGGATGCTCACCGCGGTGTGGGATCAGGATGGGCGCACACTCGTCAAAGCCGAAAAGTGGGGGACAGTCGTTGTGACAGAGGTCGATTTGAACCAACGACTCCACTGGCCCAGCCTGGGAGACTTCAAAGCACATCTCGCCCGCCACCGCCCCGATTGGAAACCCGATGAACCGAAGCAGTAGCCGCAAGGTAAGCAGGGATAGTCAGGCCCAACAGTCGATCGTCCTTAAGGATTTTCGAGCGTCCGTTTTTGTCCGTCCGTAGAGCGTTTCGTCTGACGGCTTTCGATTTTCTTAATGTTCTCCGCTACGGGAAGATTCTCCGGCATGGTGCCGCCTAGTTCCTGGATAGTCTGCCGCACTTTCCTGCCCACGGCCTCATGAACCTGGTTGGCCACCTGTCTGGTGCGGACATTTTCGCGGCGGAGTTTTTCCTCGACCTGGGTGGCCCGGAAAAGGTTCGCGGCCAGTTCGGTGGTGCCCATACCATCCAGAATTTCGTCTTTGGGGTTAAGCCCCTTGCGCTCCTGGATTTCTCCCATCCCGAGGCCGCCATAGAGGCCTCGATAGCCGTGATCCATGAAGGTGGCGTAATCCAGGGGCCGGACCACCCCGGCTTGTTTGGCCGCGCTGGCGAGATGTTTGTTGTTTTTCTTGATCTCCTGTCGTAGTTGGAGTCGCTTCTGCTCCTCCTTCAAGGCCTCGCCATCCGCCAACTCCTGCCGCCGGGTTTGAATGGCAAAATAATTTTGGCCAAGCGCGACGAGAGGTTTGCTCGGATCGGCGTTTTGAATAACGAGGTAGCAGGCGTAACGTGAAAGCGCCCAATCTTCAATGGGCCTCCACGCCCCTGACCCGATGCCGACCATTTCGGTGAGGTCAACGAAATGGTCCGAGACGCTGCGCCCGCTGTGTGCGCAAGCCTGTCGCGCCTTGGTTGTGACCGTGATAAAATTGCGGAAGTCGGTGTATTCGAGCACTCGCGCCAGTTCGCGGGCGGACCAGAATTCGCCGCCACGTTCGTTGACGCGCTTGATGCGTTCGAAGGAATTGGAAGCCGGCGTGCCCAGTTCGTTATTCATACTTTATGGGCTTACTTTGCCAAAGGTGCGCTGGAAAATGAAGGACTGTTTCTTCAAATGTTCTGAGCGAGTGCCATGGCTCATCGATTTTCTTGCTGAATTTGGTCGAATAAACCGCCCTCATTGAAGTGAGTTTGCTGCGTTTTCTTCCAATCGGCGCTGATTTCTGCCAGCGTAAAAAGCTCCAGCCTGGCAAATCTGTCTGCATATTTTCTGGCGACCGCCTCCGAACGGGGGCGGTACCAGTTTCTGGCAATCACTTCCTGGCCTTCCTCACTATAAAGCCGCTCAAGATAAGCTTTCGCCAGAGCTTCGGTCCCGTGCCGTTGAACGACCTTGTCCACCCAGGCGACCGTGGGTTCAGTCAGGATGCTGCTGGGGGGAACGACGACCTGGAATTTATCTTTTCCCAACTCATTTGCCCCGAGCAGGATTTCGTTCTCCCAATTGACCAGGACATCCCCTATCCCGCGCTCGATAAAAGTGGTGGTGGCGCCGCGCGCGCCGGTGTCGAGCACTTGGACATTCTTATAAAGGCGCCTGATAAAATCCTTGGCCTTCGCCTGGTCGCCTTTGCTCCGCCTGAGTTCAAATCCCCAGGCCCCGAGATAATTCCAGCGAGCGCTCCCCGAAGTCTTAGGGTTGGGGGTAATGACCGCCACCCCCGGCTTCACCAAATCATCCCAATCCCTGATGGTCTTGGGATTGCCTTTGCGCACCAAAAAAATGATGGTGGAGGTATAGGGCGAGCTGTTGTTCGGCAGGCGGGATTGCCAATTTTTCGGAAGCAAATTTGACCGCTCTGCGATGGCATCAATATCGTAGCCCAGCGCCAGTGTGACAACATCGGCTTCCAATCCATCGAGGACCGAACGGCTCTGTTTGCTGGAACCCCCATGAGACTGCCGGACCGTGATTTTCTGTCCCGTTTTTGTTTCGTAATACCTGGCGAACACCGCGTTATAATCCTGATACAACTCGCGGGTTGGATCGTAGGAGGCATTCAGTAAGGTCAATGGTTTTTGGGTCGCGCTGAATGCCCAGGGTTCGAGCGCAAAAAGCAGGAGGAGAAAGAATAAAGCGGTTTTCATCCTGGATGTTCTCTCTTTAAAAGGCAACTTGAAGCCGGCTGAAAACGATCCTTTCATCGTGGGCTGTGACGGTTCCGGGTTTGATGCTTCCTCCATTAAAATAGGTTTGCTCATAATCCAAGCTCAGTTTCACATTTCGATTCAGATACCAATTCACCCCCCCTCCCCACGAGCTGGCTCGTCTTGCTGCACCGCCAAGGGCTACGGATGAGAACAACTCATCATCGATGGATAATTGGCCTACCCGCCCAGCCACCTCCCAAGCTCCCCACCCACCTTCGGCGAAACTCAATGGGCTACGAGGGTTCACTCCTTGGAACGAGTTTTCCTCTCCCGTAAGAAGGTAAGTGGCGGCTATTTGCCAGCCCTCGTTTCGAATTGTGGCAAAACTGGTCAGAGGCGCGGCGGTGATCGGACCTCGCCGGATTTTTTGCGAGGAAACGGCATATTCACCCAGCACGCCTAAAGATCCCCAATACCAGTAACCCTGAGGGACGAGACGCCAATGGTTTCCCCCTGCGGTGACATTCGTCGCATACGAGAAAAATGTCTGCTGGCCTGGTGTTACGTATTTGGGCAGAGAGCCGTTTTGGTTGCCGTAGGTTCCTGCCACACCCAGGCCAAGACCCCGGAGTGGGACCAAGCCCGTGTGACGGAACGGAAGCCCGAAGATTCGGCCGGCGAAATCCTTGTGATCATCGGCAGTTTCGATGTCTCCGCTGCCTCCATCGGCAACCCCGTTAAAGATCCCTGCCTGATACTGGAGAGCTCCCCGAAGGACCTCTCCGTGCAATTGAATGCCGACATCCCGATTTGGCACCAGGCCGGTGGGATAGCCCCTCTCGATGAATTTTGTATTTACATCGGACTGCAGCCGTTCCAATCCAACCGGCGGCTTGAACTTGCCCGCTTGAATTTGAAATTCCCGCCAGTAATGGACATTGACATAGGCGTCCTGCACGGTGTTAGCAGGGGCCGTGTTCGCCCCGAGATCCAGCATTAAACGATAATCGTAGTTCTTGAAAACTGTTCCCTCAAAGAGGGGGCGCACCCGCCGCAGCAGGAAGGTATCATTTACGGGAATGTGATCGCCCAAAAAGAAACGCCCGTCCGCCTGGATGTGAGCCCCGACCCTGAGCACGAAATTCGAATCCGCGGAGCTGAAGGAAAATCCATTTTGACCCGCCGTGAGCCTGGGCGTGTCTTGCTTTTTCGCTTCAACCGCTTCGGTTTCGAGTTGGCGGTCTTGTTCCAAGGCCTTCATTTTTTGATCAAGCTCTTGAATCTGCTTCTTGAGGTTGGCGATTTCGTCGGCCGTGTCCGCCGCCTTTAAGGAATCGCAGGTGATCAAAGTAACGACGCCAAAAACTACCAGTGTCCATCTATCAAGGTTCATAATTGTTTTAGGGCCATGAGTTGCTTCATAGTGTTTTTCGGAGCCAGTGATGCCATCCTATGATTAATCTACAGTATGTCAATAGATATTGTCTAAAATTTCTGTATGTGTCTCGATGGATGTGAGTTGGCGCGCATTTTACAGGGCCATACTTAATCTCAAATGTCTTATGCTAAGTAATTTATAGATATTATTGAGTCTCTTTCGGCAGCCCTTGATCTCCGATTATATTGACGGATATCGGAGCCAAAAGCTATTGAACAAAGTAATCTTGACATAAATGATAGAGGTTCTAAAATGAAGTGATGAAATTGTCTCTTCGCGGAGAATACACATTGCGGGCTTTAGTGGTGCTGGGTAGAAGTTACAGAGAGCCGGTGGTTCGCATCCAAACAATTTCCCAACAGCAAAATATTCCGAAACGGTATTTGGAACAGATACTTAACGACTTGAAATCTGCCGGAGTTGTGGAAAGCAAACGTGGAGTGGCGGGGGGCTATCGGCTTTCCCAACCCCCGGAAAAAGTGACCTTGGCCCACGTCATCCGCCATATCGAGGGTGCTTTGGCCCCTATAAGTTGTGTGAGCGAGCGATTCTATGAAAAATGCACCTGCCCCGACGAAGCCAGATGCCCCATTCGGAGCATCATGCAAGAAGTGCGCGCCGCCATCGTCAAAATTCTCGAGAATGTTTCGGTGGCCGATCTGTGTCAGCGGGCGCAACAGTTGGATGAGGAGCAGTTCAAGCGGCTGGATTTTGTCATTTAAGAATTCGCCCTCCCCACCCATTCCGCTCCCTTTCGCGCTGGGAGCCGGTTCCGGGAGCGCTTAGGAGATCTGTTCTGTTAGTTAAAGGAGGAGCAGAGTAATCCGCAGGCCAGCGCAAATTTCGTCCAGGGTCGGAGCGCGTTCCAGCCAGATCGCATTTTTTTCGGCATTACCAGGCGCTCCGCCACTTTGTCACTGGCCCTGGAGTGAGCCGTCCCAGAAATGGATTTAAGCTTGACTTTTTAGGCCATAACAGCTTTCCTACCCTAATAAGTCTCGATGTTCAACCACCCCGAACGGGTTCTCTAACACTATGAACAACAGGAATGAAGAAGTGCCCTCCCCTACCCCCGCCAATTCTGACGCCATTCGTCCCGGCATGACCGCGGGAGACCTGGCGCAAGCTTTTGGGGATAAACTTCGCTATCAGCAAGCGCGCTTCCCGGGCGTCAGCACCCGGAACGATCATTATATGGCGCTGTCCTTGGCGGTGCGAGACCGGTTGTTGGAGAGGTGGTTGAATACTGCCCAAACGTATTTCCAGCGCCAAAGCAGGACGGTCAGTTATTTATCGGCCGAGTTCCTAATGGGGCCGCAGTTGGAAAACAATCTCATCAATCTGGGCATTTACGAACAGGCCCGGGAAGCCATGCAAGGCTTGGGTTTGGACCTGCAACACCTCCTCGATCAAGAGGAGGAGCCCGGTTTGGGCAACGGGGGTCTCGGCAGATTGGCCGCCTGTTATCTCGATTCTTTGGCGACGCTGGAGATTCCCTCCATTGGTTACGGCATCCGGTACGAGTTTGGTATTTTCGAGCAGACCATCCGTAACGGCTGGCAAGTGGAAATGACTGACAAATGGCTCCGCTTGGGTAACCCCTGGGAAATCCCCCGTCCGGAGATTGTCTTTGACGTCAAGCTCGGCGGCCACACCGAACCATTCGAAGAGAATGGCATCTACCGCGTGCGCTGGGTTCCCCACCGCGTGGTGCGTGGCATGGCTTACGATACTCCCGTCCTGGGCTACAAGGCCAACACGGCGAATCTGCTGCGCCTGTGGAAGGCCGAGGCCGCCGAGTCCTTCGACTTCCAGGCCTTCAATGTTGGCAATTACTATGGAGCGGTCATGCAGAAAATGACTTCGGAGAACATCACCAAAGTGCTTTATCCCAATGACGAATCCCCGCAGGGCAAACAGTTGCGCCTGGAACAGCAATACTTCTTCGCCTCCTGCGCTTTGCAGGACATGATTCGCCTCTCGGCGCAGAGGACGGAAGGCCTGGAACGCTTTCACGAGAAGTTTGTCATCCAACTTAATGACACCCATCCCGCCATCGCGGTGGCCGAGCTGATGCGTCTGCTGATTGATGAACATCAGATGGAGTGGGAGCCGGCTTGGAACATCACCCACAAAACCTTTGCCTATACCAACCATACCTTGCTGCCGGAGGCCTTGGAACGCTGGGGCATCCCCCTCTTCGCCAGCGTGCTGCCTCGGCATCTGGAAATCATTTACGAGGTCAATCGCCGCTTCCTCGACGACGCCCGCGCTCGATTTCCGCATGATGAGGGTCGTCTGGCCCGGTTGTCGCTGATCGACGAACACGGCGAACGTTATGTGCGCATGGCCAACCTGGCCTGCGTCGGCAGCCAGGCCGTCAATGGCGTCGCCAAACTGCACAGCGACTTGCTGAAGCGGGGGGTGCTGAACGACTTCTATGAGTTCAACCCTAAGGTTTTTACCAACGTGACTAATGGTGTGACGCCGCGAAGATTTTTGCTTCTGAGCAATCCGAAATTGGCAGCCTTAATCACCCGCCACATTGGGGATACCTGGGTGAAGAACCTGGACGAACTGCGCAAGCTGGAGCCATTGGCCGAAGACCCGGAATTCAGGAAGAACTGGAGGGAGGTAAAACAGCACAATAAACGTGAGTTGGCGAAAATCATTCAGCATCGCACCGGCATTCAGGCGCACCCCGATTCCCTGTTTGATATCCAGGTGAAGCGATTGCATGAGTACAAGCGCCAGCACCTTAATGTCCTTCACATTATCAGCCTCTATAATCAGTTGAGGCGAAACCCCAAGGCAGAGGTTCCTCGGCGCACTTTTATTTTTGGCGGCAAAGCGGCGCCTGGCTATTACATGGCCAAGCTCATCATCAAATTGGTCAACTCCGTGGCCGAGCGTATCAACAATGATCCTGCCGTAAAGGACCGGCTGCAGGTCGTCTTTTTCCCGAATTTCAGTGTCAAGAACGCCCAACGAATTTATCCTGCCGCCGACCTTTCCGAACAGATATCCACCGCCGGCAAAGAGGCTTCGGGCACTGGCAATATGAAATTCGCCCTCAATGGAGCATTGACGATTGGAACTCTCGATGGCGCCAATGTGGAAATCCGTGAAGAGGTCGGCGCGGATAACTTCTTCCTCTTTGGGCTAACGGAGGGCGAGGTGCAGTCTGTGCGCTCCAATGGCTATAACCCTTATGATTATTACAGCAACAATGCGGCTCTCAAGGAAGTAATCGATCAGATTCAATCCGGGTACTTCTCCCCTGAAGACCCCGCACTGTTCCGGCCGTTGACCAATTCTATGTTGGCGCATGACGAATACATGGTCATGGCCGACTATCAACCCTACATTGATGCTCAGGAAAAAGTCGGAAAAACCTACTTGGATGTCCAGCGCTGGACGAAGATGTCGATTTTAAATGTGGCTCGCATTGGTTACTTCTCTAGCGACCGTGCCATCCGGGAATATTGCCAAAACATCTGGAAAATCAGCCCGGTGCGAATCGAATTAGAGATCCAAAAACCTGCCCAAAGACAGAAGACGGAAGCCAAAGCAAAGAAGCCGGAAATCAGCAGCAAGATGCCACACATCCCGGGGCAGAAGCCAAGGACCAAAGATCATAGGGCTGGAGCCTGAGACCCCACGCGAAGGCCTCATTTATCGGCGGCGAGTTGCAGGGCAGGGACAGCGCTACAAAAAAAGAGCGCCGAAGGATTTACGAAATTTTGATTTTTGCTCTTGTTTCCTGCGAGCGGGATGCTTTAAACAACCTCAATGTTAAACACACGTATTTTTTCAACTTGGGCTCCCTGTCTCGGAATCATCAGCCTCATCGGCCTGCTCGCCCACGCCGCGAAGTCTGCCGAACCGTACAGGGAGAATCCAGGCTCAGAAGGCGAAGGCAATTATACGATTGGTCCCGCTTACAAGATCGATCCTGATCTGACGGATCGAGGCAATCCCAAAGGAAAGAATTTTGAGTTCACGATGCGTCTGGCTGACAGCAAGATCTTCCATGGCGACGATCCGACACTCGTTCCTGAAAAAAAGCCGGTGCTAAAAGAGCGAAAGATTTCTATTTATGTGCCTGCCGCTTACCAGGATGGTGTCAAAGCCCCGATTCTCGTCATTCATGACGGACCCGGTCAGCTCAACCTGGTGCGCAACGCACTGGACAATCTTACCATGTCGAAGGATCCGAACCGCAAGTTGCCTGCGTTCGTCGTGATTGCCGTTCAAAATGGCGGCAACGATGGCAAGAAAAGCGAGCGCGGTCTTGAATATGACACCATGTCTGACCGTTTGGGCCGATTCATCCATGACGAAGTGCTACCGGCGGTCTTGAATAACGCCGAGATTAAAGCCGCCTATCCCAAGTTTGCGCTCACGGATAATCCCTGGGGAAGAGCCGTCATGGGCTGCAGTTCCGGCGGCGCGGCGGCGTTAACGATGGGTTGGTTTCGGCCCGATTTATTCCGTCGTTTGATCGCGTATTCTGGCACGTTCGTAGATCAGCAGGATGATGACGCGACCGAAGAAGCTAAATATCCTCTTGGCGCGTGGGAATATCATTCCGGCATGAAGCTCATTGAAAATAATGAGAAGAAACCACTACGCATCTTCACCCATGTGTCCGAAAACGATCTGCGCCCGAAAGATGCGGAGGAAACCCATCACAACTGGGTGATGGCCGGACAACGCACGGCGGCTGCACTCCAGGCCAAGGGTTACGGGCACCGTTTCATATTTAGCCTGGGCACGGGCCATTGCGACCGCCGCGTTTTCGAGCAAACGCTGGCGGATACGCTTGTATGGATGTGGCGTGGCTACCACGCCGACTGAGCCGCACCATGGAGTTAGCAAACTCAGCACGGGACGCATCAGACCACGATGAGGAAAACAGCGAACGAGTGGGAATATCAGTTTGGCCCGTTACGGTGATTTACAGCTCAATTCGGCCATTGCCGAGTGCCGAGCTCCCGGCCCGAATATCGGCTATTGGCCAAAGGGGCTGGCTCGCAGCGGGAACATCACCAGCGATTGTCTTTGGGCAAGCTCCGGCGTTTATATGATTTGGGGCTCGATTTGGGCCGCATTGGAACCAATTGGCTGGGGAGGTTTTTGAACTCGCTGATTTTTACCCAACTTTCGAAATCGGGACCTGGTTTCATAAAAATTCTCGGGTGCGACCCGCGGGTTTGTTAGCAAATAGGCCGATTTAGTCCGGACCAAACCGCTAAAAGCCTTGTTGCTGGAAACCTTGGCGATGGATTTGGTGCCGCAACGCCCCGGCCGACGATAGCCCCGCGCCGTCAAACGCAAGAAAAACAAATATCCTCGACTCGACGCGCCACGGCACAAATTCCGAGATCATCCCAAACGAGGCGTCCGCCGTACACAAGCCCGCCTGCGCGAACTCGGCCTTATGTAAGCGCCATTCCCCTTTCAGGGTTGGCGTGTTATGACACGGCAACCCCCGGGCGAAAACAGAACAGCAGCTGCACTCGTTCGCCTCGCGACCAGCTCGCTGCTCGCAACCCTAAATCCTTTGGGATTGGGAGGCGGGCAAGACGAAGATGTGGATAAGGCCAAGCGCTGGAGCGCGGACCCGGACGAGCGGAGAGTGGTCAGAGCGTGTTCGAGGCTCTACGCTCGTCGTCCCACGCTCCAACCTCCGACCATCCGTTAGCCGGCGCTCGCTAACTCCTCATTATTGGCGGCGTTGTAAATTTTGAACTGTTCGGCATGGAGCGCGGGCTCGGCGCGGAAGGATAGTTTGCCGAAATATCGCTTTTCCATTTCGATGAGCAATTTCTCGTCCTCGGTGCGCAGACGGTCGAGGACGCTTGGATGAACCACAATGCGAAGCTGGAAGTCCGATTCGTCCCGGGAGCGCTTCTTCAGAATCTCGCTGAGCTTGCGCTGGATTTCCACACTCATGGTCAAGGCGCTCTTCACTTTGCCCCGGCCTTTGCAATATGGACAATCGTCATAGACGGCGGCCCGCATGCTTTCTGAATGGCGCTGGCGAGTCATCTCCATCAGCCCTAATTGCGAGATGGGCAGGATGTGCGTTTTGGCGCGATCCCGGCGCAGACCTTCCTTCATGCGCTGATACACGGCTTGCTGGTCGCGCCGGGATTTCATGTCAATGAAGTCGAGCACGATCAATCCGCCCATATTCCGGAGCCGAAGCTGGCGGCAAATTTCCTCCGCCGCCTCGAGGTTCACCTTCACAATGGTCGATTCCTGGTCTTTGGTGCTCTTATGCCGGCCGGTGTTGACGTCGATGGCCACCAGGGCCTCGGTCTCATCCACCACGATGTATCCGCCGCCTTTGAGATGGACCATACGGCTAAAGGCTCCTTCCAGCTGACGGCTGATGTTGAAGCGATCAAAAATCGGTTGATGATCCGTGTAGAGCTTGATTTTGTCAGCCGAGCGCCTGGAGATTTTAGAAATCATGGTGCGCATCCGCTCATAGGGCTGCGGGGAATCCACGACGATTCGCTCCACGTCCTCGGTAAGAAAGTCGCGGACGGTGCGCTCGATCAAATCCGGTTCCTGGAAGACACAGGAAGGGGCCGGCTGGGATTTGATCCGTTCCTGGATGTCTTTCCATTCTTCCAATAACAAAGCGAGGTCGCGGACGAAATAGCGGGCTTGTTGGCCGGCGCCGACAGTGCGGATGATCACCTCCATGCCCTCAGGAATGGTGAGACTGCGGAGAATGGTTTTGAGCCGCTGCCGTTCTTCCTGGTTTTCAATTTTGTGGGAAATGCCGCTTTTATCGGAGTTGGGCAGCAATACCAGGTAGCGCCCAGGCAGGACCAGGTTTGTAGTCACGCGCGGGCCTTTAGTGCCGATAGGACCTTTGGTGACTTGAATGATGATCTCGCTGCCCGGTGGGTAAAGGCGCGGAATATCTTTTTGGGTGATGCGGGGCTTCTCACGTTTGCGTGTGTCGCGCTCGACCGGTTCCACGCTGCTGTCGAAACTGCTGGGGACAATATCCCAATAATGCAGAAAGGCGTTTTTCTCAAAACCAATATCGACAAAGGCCGCTTTCAATCCGTCCTCCAGATTGCGCACTTTGCCCTTATAAATGCTGCCGACCAGGCGATCTTCGGTGGCGCGCTCGATCGTGAATTCCTCCAGTTTGCCCTCCTCGAGCACGGCGACCCGTGTTTCAAGGGACTCAGAATTAATGATGAGTTCCTTGTGTCGATTGGGGGTTGGCGGCCGGATCATCCGGTGGACTTTTTTGATGACCTTATTGGCGGCGGCCTTAATAGATTCCACCAGTCCTTGCGGCGCTTGTTCGCGCACCGGCACCGGCTGATAGTTTTCCTCCTTAACTTCGAGCGGAGTATCCAGATGGGGCTCGCGGAATTCCCTTTTGACGGTGAGGCCGGATGGGGCGGACTCGATCTTGGGTCGAGGCGCTCCTTCCGGAGGAAGGCCAGCGGCGATATTCTCTGAGCGCTCGATTTCCTTTTGATAACGAGAGCGATCGTAGATGCCTTCTTTGACGGGTTTTTCGCCAGTGGCTTCGGCACGGGCTTCTTGAGCGGCGCGCTCCTGCCGGCGGGGGTTTTGCTGATGCAAGCCTCCGGCGGGGCGGAACCGCATGCCGCCGCGGCGGCGGCGGGAAAAATTCTTCTCACTCATAATTAATAGGATCTTCGATAGATATAGACGTTTTGGAGTATGCCAGCAGCGATTAACGAGCAGAGCACTGAAGACCCGCCATAACTTAGTAGCGGCAGTGGCACGCCCGTGACGGGCATCAGACGAATGTTCATGCCGATATTGATGAAGACGTGGCTGAAAAACATGGCCACCACGCCCACAGCTAATAATTTTCCCAGACGATCGCGAGTCTGGCCGGCGATGCGGATGCCGGTAAACAACACCACGGAGTAGAGCGTCAGTACCACTACGCTTCCCATGAATCCTTTCTCCTCGGCAATGACGGAGAAAATGAAATCGTTATGCGCCACGGCGCGGGGCAAATAACCCAGGGCATTTTGGGTGCCGTGACGCCAGCCTTTGCCCATCATGCCGCCCGAACCGACCGAGATTAGCGCCTGATCCACGTTATAGGAATAATTGCGCTGTTGTTTGCGGGCATCTTGCCGCTCGGCGGCAGTGGCATTAGCCGGGATAAAGTCGCGGCCAAAATAAACCTGCAAACGGCGTTTCTGATATTCTTCCATTTTGATTTGCCAATGGGGCGGAGCAAACAAAATATTCGCCACCAACAGGGCTATCAAAAGAGCAAACCCGCCCACTAAATTCCTTAAATATCGTTCTGGTATCCCAGCCACATAAAGCATGGTCAACCCAACGGGTAATAAAATCAATGCCGACCCTAAATCCGGCTCTTTCATGATGAGCAGGAAAGGAAGCACGGTCATGCCCAGCGCCTTCCAAAAGATGGGCCGCAGACGCAGTTCATCTTCCGGGCGGCTGAGGAAATTCGCCATCGCTACAATAAAGGAGAGCTTGGCAAACTCGGACGGCTGAGCTTGAAAAACGCCCAGGTCAATCCAGCGCCGCGCCCCCCAGCCATGGGTGGCGCCAATACCCGGGATGAGGACCATCACGAGCAATAGAATGGTGGCCCAATAAGCCACCAGTGACCAGCGAGCCAGAAGGTGATAATCCACCAAACAGATCAGACCTGCTCCGATCGCGCCAAAGAGATACCACACACATTGCATGAAAAAACGCTGGCGATACCAGGAAGTCACCCCGCTGGATTCGTTGGCCATGGTCGCACTGTAAATAAACGCCACACCGATGACCATGAGAGCGGTAATGGCCAAAAGCAGAGGCCACTCGACCTTCGGTTGACGCTCTTTTGAGGGGATGGAAAACATTATGGAATTCGAGCCATGGCTGCTGGCTTTGATTTTTGCTGGCTTTCCTGATACTGAAGTGCGCGATAGATTTTTTGAGCAATCGGCGCGCAGGTTCCCCCGCCAGAGATGCCCCCTTCTACCATCACGATAACGACGTAGCGTGGGCTGTCACCGAAGGGGGCATAAGAGGCGAACCAGGTATTATGATCGATGGTATTGCCGTGCACGTCTTTTACCTGAGCGGTTCCGGTTTTACTGCAAATATGCATCCCCTGCACAAAAGCCGCTTTGCCGGTGCCTTCGCGCTCATCTTCGACATCCGCCAGCATGGCCTCGCGGATGATTTGCAAAGTTCGTGGCCGCACGCCCAGCTCACCTCGAGGAGGATTGGGCGGGAATCGGGTGATGCTCTCGTCTGCCAAAGGACCCTGCGGTTCGATACGGTCCACGAGCCGCGGCTCCAGCACCTTTCCGCCGTTAGCAATTGCTGCCAGCATCACTGCCACCTGCAAAGGCGTGACATCGATTGCCCCCTGGCCAATGCACAAATTCGCAGTGTGCCCCGGGAACCAACCCCTTTTAAGGTCCTGGGCTTTCGGGAAATTACCGCCAACTTCCTGGCGGGTAGGAAGCCCCGCCCGTTCGCCCAGATGAAGGCGCTGGCCTATCTGGACAATCTTTTCGACGCCACACTTCAAGCCGTTGGTAATGAAATAGGTGTTGCTGGATCGTATGAAAGCGCGCTTGAAATTGTACTCACCGGGCGGTGCGGTGTCCTTAAAGGAGTGATGTCCTATCACAATGTGACCGTGACCCGGGTCAGCCGGGTTTGGCGGGTTGTAAATTTTCTCCTCCGGGTCCAATCCATTTTCCAGACAGGCCAGGGCGACCACGATCTTAAAAATCGAACCCGGCTGATAGTTTTCCTGGGTAGCCCTGTTAATCTGAGGACGAAGTCTTTCATCGCTTAATTTCAGCGCCTCTTCGGGAGTTAGCCGCGGGACATACACACTCGGGTCGTAAGCCGGCGAGGAAACTAAAGCGAGAATGTTCCCATTGTTAGGGTCCATCACCACCGCTGCCCCGTGCGCGTTGCCCATGGCGGTTTCAGCGGCTTGCTGGATGGCCAGGTCGATGGTCAGCACCACATTCTTTCCTGCCTCAGCTGGGGTCCAAATATTCTCTGATTGCCGGTAGCCAAGGTTGTTGACCAGCACTGATTTCATGCCGGCTTTCCCGCGCAATTCCTGATCGAATTTTCCTTCGATTCCCACCACACCCCGGTAATCCGGTAGCCGAAAATTGAAGAATGCGTCTTCATCCACGGCGGAACTGTTGTCCTGGATTAAAAAGCCAATCAGGTGTGCCGCCGTCGTATGGTGCGGATAAACGCGCAAGGGCTGCACCTCGAGGTCCATACCGGGCGGATTTCCCGACTGTTCGAGGAACCGGGCGATTTGCACAGGCGTCAGGTTCGTTAATACCAACAGAGGGAGAGCAAGCTGGTTGGTGTAGTGCCTTAAGAATTGGCCGAAGTCCATCCCGAGGGGTTGATCCAAGCCGGCGCCAAGCTTCTGCACAACTTTGTTGACGACCCGGTAGCGCGCCTGAGGTTCCAACAACATGCGCTCGCTCCGGGTGAGTTTGCCTTTGGGGCGATTCCGCTGCCATTCATCTTTAAATTGCTCACGCAACTCATCCAGGTAGAGACTGACATTGTAGCTGGGCTGGTTTTCCGCCAGCGGTTGGCGATTGCGATCCAAAATCTTGCCGCGAATGGCTGGTATGCGTACCGTGCGGAAGGACTGGGCTTTTTGGTTCTCGGCATAATGCCGATGGGAGATGACCTGAACAAACCACAGCCCTGCAAACAAAACGGCCAGCCCGATCAACACGCCCCACGTAATCACGCGCAGGTGCGGATCGTTCTTCTTTAATTGGTCAAAAACTAACATTGGTTTACATTCGGCCCCGTTTGATCTGTCGATCGGGGCGAAAACTGGTCTGGCCCAACGGCCGATAGCTCAGAGCATGAGTGAGGCGATCGAAGAAGCGAAACCAAAACGGAGTCACCGCTGCTCCGACAAGGCTCATCACCAGCCATTGCCAGATGGACAACCAGCCGATGAGCGGTTGCGTCTCCGCATTGAGCAAGAGGAGCAAGGTGAGGGCCGGCGCTCCGGCGCTCGCCGCCAAGCCAAGCACCAACTGGGCGAAGGCCTCTTCCCTCAAGATCAATCCTCGATACGTTTGGATCACAAACCCGATAAAGAACAAAGGTAGCACACTAATCCCTAGCGGGTTCGCTGAAAGGGAATCGAACCATAGACCTCCGCACATCGACAAAAGAGCCACCGTTACCAGACCCGTGCTCAAGCTGGCATAAACAATCAGACTAGGCAGCAAATCCACCTGCACTCCGAACAGGTGGCGCAGTCCGCTGATAGTCGCTTCCAGGAACACTGCCAGGAAGGCTACCGTCAGCAACAGTATCGTGTTAAGCCAGTTCATTCGGATTCGTTTGAGCGTGAGAGTGTAAGAGTGTGACAGCGTGAGTGAGCGTTGTGAAACGCTCGCACGCTCCAATGCTCCACAGGCTCCACGCTCCACGACTCATGGCAGTTTCACCCAGACTTCCTCAAGGGTATTCATTTTGACTTCCAGCTTGACCCGCGCCTCGTTATAGAGGCCAAAGTCGATGGTCCTAAAATCGACGACCTGGCCTACCAGGATGCCCGGTGGAAAGACGCCACCCAGTCCGCTCGTCACAACCTTTTGCCCTACTTTCAGAGGACTGCTGCGCGAGAGATAAGTGAGATCTACCAAGGTATTATCCAACGGACTGAGGGAGGAAGGCGCGATGATTCCATTGTCATGGGTGTCTTCAATCATCACCGCCACACGGCAGTCTGGGTCACCCAACAGAACAACCTGGGATTGGGCGAAGCCAACCTCAGAGACGCGCCCGACCAGGCCCTCGGCCATCAGCACGGGGGAGTTGGTCACGATGCCATCGCGGCTGCCCAGATTAATCCTCATCATACGCCACCAGTTGGCCGGATCCCGGGCGACCACCCGGGCCAGCTTCAGTTTCGATCGCTCTCGCTTGGAGAAATTGAAGTATTGGCGCAGCCGCGCGTTTTCCCGTTCCACCTCCTCGGTCTCGGCGGCTCGGACCCTCAGCTCCTGATTTTCCTTCTGAAGTTGTTCCAATTGACGGAGCATCTCGGCGCGCGGGACGAGCGTGTTGCCAACTCTTTCGCTGAGGTGCTGGGCGGAGCCGGACAAACCAAAGAGCGGCAGGAAAAGGCCGCTGATCGCCAGCTTGAGCTGAGCCGCGGTTCGGCTGGGCAGTTTCAAGACAACCACCGTTAGCAAAATTATTATGCCTAAAATTATATAATGTGGCCTTCGCAACATTCAATTCGCTTAACCCACTCCGTGCGCTCGGGCGCTCTACTCTGCATACTCTCGCCAGCAGGAGGGCGAACGCTAGAGTTTGGAATTGGAAGTGACCCGCTTAAGAAATTGAAGCTCTTGCAACACCCGGCCCGTGCCTTCCGCTACGGCGCTCAACGGATCATCGGCGATATGGACCGGCAATCCGGTCTCCTCAGCTACCAACCGATCGATCCCGCGTAACAACGCGCCTCCCCCGGCCATAACCAGGCCACGGTCCACCAGGTCAGCGGACAATTCGGGAGGGCAGCGTTCCAAGGTGATGCGGACAGACTCCAAGATACTTGAAAGCGGCTCTTGCAGGGCCTCGCGAATTTCTTCTGAGCGAATGGTCAACGTTTTCGGCAACCCTGCGCTCAAATCGCGTCCCTTGACTTCCATTGTTAATTCCTGCTCCAGCGGGAAGGCCGATCCAATCCGGATCTTGATCTCCTCCGCCGTGCGTTCGCCAATCATTAAGTTATAGGCCCGTTTCATGTGCGCCACGATTGTTTCATCGAATTCGTCCCCGCCCACCCTCAGGCTGCGGCTGAAGACGATCCCGGCCAGGGAGATAATCGCTATCTCGCATGTGCCCCCTCCGATATCGACAATCATGTTGCCTGCCGGCTCATGGACCGGCAGACCCACTCCAATAGCTGACGCCATCGGCTGTTCGATCAAATAGACTTCGCGCGCGCCCGCATGGGTGGCGGAATCTTTGACCGCCCGTTTCTCGACTTCCGTGATGCCCGAGGGCACGGCGACCACCACGCGGGGTGCGATCAGCTTTCGATGATGCACTTTCTGAATAAAGTGGCGGAGCATCGCTTCGGTGATCTCGAAATCGGCAATCACGCCATCTTTCATGGGCCGAATGGCCACAATATTTCCCGGGGTGCGTCCCAACATCCGTTTCGCCTCTTCTCCGACGGCTAGAACATTGGTGGTGCCCGCTTGAATGGCAACGACGGACGGCTCGCGGAGGACTATTCCCTGATCCCTCACATAAACGAGGGAGTTGGCTGTTCCCAAGTCGATCCCAATGTCGTTGGAGAACAGGCTCTTAAGTTGCGCGAACATGAGTGGTGCCTAACACGGTGCCCAAAGTAAAAGGATGCTTCCGGCAGGTCAAGTGTGAAAGCAGCGCCGGAAATTAGGCGCGACTTTTTATTGCCGCCAGAGTTTGTGGGCCGGGTGGACGCCGGCGCTCCGCTACTTTGTCCACCGCCCTGCCCGACCCGAGTGCTCCACGCTTCCAAGCTTGTCGTCTCGTGTCATGGCTGGCAGAATGGGCGCGCAATGCGCGAGGCCATCAGAGTTTGGACTGAAAATCTTGAGACGTTCGTCCTGGAAGTTATCCTGGAAGAACGGCCCGGCAAACGCGCCGTCATCGTCCGATTCATTTTGTCGCTCCTCTCGAAAATCTTCGCCGTGGCCGTTAAGTTCCGGCGCTTTCTTTATGATGTGAGGCTTTTGCGCGATTCCACTCTGGGCGTGCAGGTCATCGCCATCGGAAATCTGACCGTCGGCGGCACCGGGAAAACGCCGGTGGTAGAGAAGTTTGCCCGCGAATTGCAAAATCAGGGGCGCACCGTGGCGATTCTCTCTCGCGGCTACCGTTCCAAGCCTCCGCCTCTGAGCGGGCGTTTGCTAAACAAATTATTGTTTCGAGAGGATACAACCCCCCCAAGAGTGGTGTCGGATGGAAGGTCCCTGCTGCTCAACTCCGAAACCGCGGGAGACGAGCCTTACATGCTCGCCTCGAATCTCAAGGACGTGGTCGTGCTGGTGGACAAAGACCGGGTAAAGAGCGGCCGGTATGCCATTGAAAAATTTGGCTGTGATACCCTGCTGCTCGATGATGGGTTTCAATATTGGAAGCTGGCAGGGCGCCGCCGGGATATTGTTTTAGTCGATTGCCAGCAGCCTTTCGGCAACGAGCATCTTCTCCCGCGAGGCACCTTGCGTGAACCGCCCTCTCACCTGTCTCGCGCCAGCACCATCTTCATCACTAAAAGCGATGGAGAGACTGCGGCGTTGCGAGCCCGAATCGGGAAGCACAATACCACCGCCAGCATTATCGAGTGCATCCACCATCCGCTTTACTTCGAGGACGTTTTTACCGGGGAGCGCTCCGGGTTGGATTTGATCAAAGGACGCAAACTGGCTTCCCTGAGCGGCATCGCTCAACCGGAGAGCTTTGAGAAGAGCTTGGTGCATCAGGGCGCCGAGTTGGTTTACAGCAAACGGTTCGCGGACCACCATCGCTTCACGCAGCAAGAAGTTTTAAACGCAGTCAACCGCAGCAAGAAACGCCAGGCCACCGCCATCATCACCACCCAAAAAGACGCCGTACGATTTCCCAAGATTGATCGTCGGGACCTGCCCATTTACTTCATGCGCGTGGAGATTAAAATCCTCAGCGGGGCCAAAGATTTTAACGACTGTGTGCGCCAAATCTGCTTCCGCTGAATGATTCATCATGAAGGATAGCAGCCAGGCCCAAAGAATCCTGATTCGCGGCGTGAACTGGCTGGGAGACGCCGTCATGTCCACGCCGGCGTTGCAGCGATTGCGAGAGGCCAGGCCCACTGCGCACATCACTCTCTTGACGCCCCGCAAGCTCGTCGATCTGTGGCAGGGGCATCCGGCCTTGGACAACGTGATTACTTTTGCCAAACATGAAAATCTTTTCAAAACGGCGCGGCGATTGCGCGAAGAACGGTTTACTACCGCTCTGGTTCTGCCCAACTCGCCGCGTTCAGCTATGGAAGTTTTTCTGGCCCGCATTCCGCAACGCATCGGTTACCAGCGTCCGTGGCGAAACTTTTGCCTGACGCACGCAATCCGGCCTCGCGTCGGGGCGACGACGATGCGCAAGCGGAGGACCAGCGAAGTTAAAAGGCTCATCGAATCGCCCTCAACGCGTCCTCCCATCTCTACTGCCGATCATCACCTTTATCTCTACTTGAATCTGGTGGAGGCATTGGGCGCGAAATCTGAGCCCCTCCCGCCACATATTGAAGTTAGTTCCAGGGAGGTGGCGGCCATTCAAGGCCGATTCAAATTCTCAACTCAGGCGGCTGGGCGGCCACTCTTGGTGGGGTTGAATGCCGGCGCTGAATACGGTCCGGCCAAGCGATGGCCCCGCGAGAGATTCATCGCGAGCGCGAAAATATTACAACGCCAAACGAAATGTCATTGGTGGATTTTCGGCGGCGGCGCGGAATTGGAGGTGGCAACGGGCATTGCGGCTGAGATACGGGGCGCTGGGGCCGCTGAAGTGCAGTGTCTGGCAGGCATGACCTCTCTGCGCCAGTTATGCGCCGCGCTGAAAGCGTGCGATCTTCTGCTCACCAATGACACCGGCCCTATGCACCTGGCAGCCGCAGTAGGAACGCCAGTTGTGGCGCTTTTCGGCAGCACGTCGCCGGAATTGACGGGCCCTGGCCTGCCAGGAGACAGGAAACATTCCCTGCTCCGATCCTCAGTTCCATGCGCCCCTTGCTTCCGGCGTCAATGCCCGATTGACTTTCGTTGTATGAAGAACCTCGGCGTCGAACAAGTGGTCGCAGCAGTCCTGCGGCGGTTGGAAGTTTCGTAAGTGACCCACCCGAAGGAGGGGAAGACAGAAGACGGTCCTCTGTGCTCTGTCCTCTGAATCTTGACATGAAGGCCTGGACGCTCCCTTAATTCTCGTCTGATGAACGACGTGGCCTCATCAGCGGACGGCGCCAAATTGGTGGCGGCCCAAGGCTCCCATATCAATCCTGGAGGACCTCAAACCGGCGGTCCGGTTTACACTTCAAATGATTCAGGGCCCACTCGAATGTCGGCAACCTCTTTGTGGTTGCCGAGTGCGCCGTGGTTTCAATCCTTGAGGAAACCCCGCCGCTCGCCGGTAAAGGGTTTGGTTTTGCCTGCTCGATGCGCACGATGGATATTTTGTTATACTGCATCGTGGCAAGTCAGCAAACCGGATTCGAGCATCCTGGGGATGGACAACTTCCACGCGTCCCTAATCTTTTTTGTGCTGCGCCCGGGGACGGGCGCGGTCCGCGGCTTCCGCGGCCTCCGCGACAGTTTGTCAGTCGCCTTGCGACCCGCCCAAATCCTCGCCTAAGGAATCAAAAATGCGATTTTGCTCAATAAAATTGAGGAATTCATTTCTGGTGCCAAAATACAAAAGCTATCGAACACCGAAAGTGGCATCGCTGTATTGGGCTTGTGTGTTTCGAATCGAATTATTTCTTAGGCGAGGAACAGGGACCCGCTGAGAATATTGACGGCCCGACTGTTTCTGCCAAGCTGGCGAGCAACGATGCGCAAACGATTGCGACATGGCACTCCCGCTAAGCTTTCGGGCCGCGATGCTCCCCGCGCCCAGAAATCTCCCGAAATTAAATGGTCTGGCCTTGCATTGCTCGGTTTCATTTCACTGCTGCTCGCGCTCGGACAGACCAGCTACGGCGAAGAACCCACCATCGATGCCGAAGCACTGCCGCGCACCCCGCCCCTCGATCCGGCTCGCGCGTTGGAGAGTTTCAAGGTGCGGCCTGGATTTCATGTGGAGTTGGTGGCCGCGGAGCCTTTAGTGCTCAATCCGGTAGCGATGTCGTTCGACGAGAATGGCCGCCTCTTTGCGGTCGAGATGCTCGATTATTCGGAGCGCCGCGATGAACGGCTTGGACGCATCCGGATGTTAGAAGATACCGATGGCGATGGGCGATTCGATAGGAGCACCATCTTCGCCGACCATTTGCCCTGGCCGACCGCCGTGTTCTGTTACGGCGGCGGGGTCTTCGCGGCAGCGACACCGGACATCATCTTTTTTAAAGATACCGATGGGGACGGCAAGGCAGATATACGAGAGGTCGTCTTCACTGGATTTGCCAGTGATTACGCTCCTTATCAGACCAATCGCCTGAATGTGCAGGCCATGCTCAACAGTTTTAATTGGGGATTCGACAATCGAATTCATGGCGTGACGAGCATGAACGGGGGCAGAGTGATTTCCCTCCGGCATCCTGAAGCCAGGCCGCTGGAACTACGCGGGCATGACTTTTCAATTAATCCGCGGGATATGACAATCACTGCCGAGGCTGGGGGTGGCCAGCACGGGATGAGCTTCGACAACCAAGGCCGCCGGTTCACCTGTCAAAACAGCGATCATATTCGGCTCTATATGTATGAGGAGCGATACGGATCTCGGAACCCGTTTTATTCCATGCCTCCCGCGTGGGCGAGCATCGCCGCAGATGGGCCGGCTGCTGAAGTCTATCGTATCAGCCCGGACGAACCATGGCGAGTGATTCGCACCAAGTGGCGCGTCGCCGGGCAAGTCTCCGGTCCCATCGAAGGCGGTGGCCGGCCTTCGGGTTACTTTACCGGCGCGACAGGCCTCACCATCTATCGCGGCGATGCCTTTCCTGCGGACGTGCAGGGCGACGCGTTCATCGGTGATTGCGGGAGCAACCTGGTTCATCGCAAAAAACTGTATCCAGATGGCGTGGGGTTGGTCGCGAAACGGGTGCCAGATGAAGAACAAGTGGAATTCCTGGCTTCCAGTGACATTTGGTTTCGTCCCGTGCAATTCGCAAATGCGCCCGATGGAACACTCTACGTCGCTGATATGTACCGCGAGGTCATCGAACATCCGTGGTCGATTCCCCAATCGATCAAGAAGCATCTTGACCTCAACAGCGGCAATGATCGGGGCCGCATTTACCGGATTGTTCCGGACGGCTTCAAGCAACCCAAGCTGCCTCGACTCGGCAAAAGCAGCATCATTGAGTTAGTCGAAACCCTCGAGCATTCCAATGGCTGGCATCGCGATACCGCCGCTCGGCTCCTTTATGAGAGGCAGGACGGCACCGCTATGCCCAAGCTGAAAGTGTTGTGTCAGAAATCAAAATCACCCCGGGGAAGGATGCACGCGCTCTCCTCGCTTGACGGGTTGGCGGCGCTTGATGCAGGGATTCTCGCAAGTGCATTGTCTGACGCCGACGAACGAGTCCGGGAACACGCCGTCAGATTGTCTGAAGGGTTCTTCCACGCTAATCCGGCCGTTACCGACCCCTTAGCCGAAAAGGTTCTGGCTCTCGCCGCTGATCCCTCGTCGCAGGTGCGCTACCAAGTCGCGTTTACGCTTGGTGAAATCCGTCATCCGGACAAGCTCAACGCTTTGGCCGGTATTTTGCGGAAAGATCTGGAAAGCGCCTGGGTGCGCGCGGCGGTGTTAAGCTCGCTGGCCGATGGCGCCGGTAAGCTATTCGCCAGCCTCTCCACCGAAGAACAATTCCAGCGCGGCAAAGGGGGTCAGGAATTTCTACGACAACTCGTCTTTGCGATGGGCGCACGGAATCGATCTAATGAGGTTTCTGTGGCTCTCGAGTTTTCGGGCCGGGTAAACGACCCGGCACTGGGCTTTTCGCTGTTCCGCGCTCTCGGGGAGGGCTTGCAGCGCGCGGGAACTTCCATCGAAGGAGCTGGAGGCAACCTGAAGAATATTTTAGCTCGTGCCCGTCAAATTGCGGTTGAAGACAATGCTGCAGAAGCTGCCCGACTCCAAGCTATCCAGCTTCTTGGTCTGAGTAGTTTTGAGGAAACGAGATCGGCGTTAGGTTCTCTGTTGAGCCTCAGCCAATCGCAGGCGGTGCAATTGGCAGCCATTATTACCCTTGGCCGATTCAAAAGCCCGGAAGTGGGCAACGAATTAATCAAAGGCTGGTCTTCTTTTGCTCCCCGCTTGCGCAACGAGGCATTAACAGTGCTCCTCGCCCGGCCAGAGCGTGCATCCATCCTCCTGACGGCCATTGCAGCCGGTGAAATCCGCTCCTCCGAGTTATCTTCAACACAAATCCAGTTTCTGCGTACTCATCGAGACGAGAAGCTGCGTGAGCAAGCAATCAAGGTCTTGAAAAGTTCTAACACGAAGCGAGAGGAGATTGTGAAAGCGCTTTTGGCCGCCTTAAACCTGTCCGCGAATGCCTCCCGCGGAAAAGCCATTTATCTGGAGCGATGTGCTGCCTGTCATCGACTCGGTCGCGAGGGGAATGCCGTCGGCCCGGACCTGGCCACGGTGAAGACCAGCGGCAAAGAAAAAATGTTAGTCAACATTGTGGACCCGAATCGCGAAGTGCAGCCCGCGTATCAAAGTTACCTGATCGAAACCAAAGCGGATGAGAGCCTGATCGGAATCATCGCCAGCGAGACCGCGACGAGTGTGACTCTCCGGGAGGCCTTCGCCAGGGAGACGGTGGTTCCGCGATCCAACATCAAAAACATGCGCAGTCTTGGCCAGTCCATGATGCCGGAAGGATTGGAGGCGGGCCTTGGTCCGCAAGCTATGGCCGATTTGCTGGAATACATTGTGACTGCCGATGCAGAAAAGGAAAGGTGATCTGGTGAACAGAATTCCACTCGATGGAATTCTGATGCGGATTACTCAGGAAATAGGGAAAAGCCTCGATAAGTCTTCTGATTGACCCGCAAACCTTCCGCCTTCAAAGGCGGGCTCCAGTTTTCCACCTTGCCAGCGGCGGAGGCGATAAAGCGTGGCAAACAAAAAGCCCGGCGCGGCGGCCCCTTGGCCACCTACCAGTTCAGTGCCCCGGCGCACATTGTCGATTAACCATGCGGGCATCAGGAGGTGGAAGGGATTGCGGCGCACCTCGCCGGTATGAAAGGAAAGTGCGGTGAGCAAATCAGTGACATCGTTCTCGCTGGATTCGATCATTAGATTCGGGGTATCCATGGCTCCCCAGAATTCTGTTTCCACCACCGAGCAGGCAAACGACGCTGACGATTTTTGGAGGGCCTCCATCACGAGATAATGGGTCCCAATGTGAGAGCTGTTCCAATCATCAGCGTGCGGGAGAAAAATGAGTCGGGGATTATGTTCGCTTAAAATTTCAACAATGCGTGCCGTCGATCGCGCCCACTGCGAGGGATCCTGGGCGCGGCTTTTCAGATTGATTCCTTCCAAGCCATTTGGCCGCGTTTGAAGCAAGTCAAATCCAATATGCTGGCAGCAGGCGGCTAGTTCTTTCCATCGTTCGGACTGGCGTGCCTTGTTGCTGCCCTGAGTGACAGCCACGTTGATCACTTGCATTTTCAACTCCCGCAATAGTCGCAGGGGCAGCCCGCCAATGATGACCTCGTCATCCGGATGTGGGGAAAAGATGAGCGCCTTCGGGGCGTCTTTCGGGAGCTTGGGGATTTCGAGGGGACGGGAGTCAGATAAAGGAAGTTTTTTTCCTTCTGCGAGGAGTTTTCCAAATCCAGCCACGAACTCCCGATAAGACTTCATGGTGGCGAGTGATAGGACTGAAAGGGGCCAGTGTCAAGGAAGAGAGGATGGGGCGCAACGATGGGATGAGGCGGCGCAGCCTCTCTCCAGAAAATAGCTTCCCGTCGATCCCAGCGATTGGTTTGAGCCCGCGACTTCCCCCGCTCTGAGTTCCATGGCCTGATCTGATCCCTGACATCTGTCCTCTTCCCGTCATCCGAGTGCATCGTGGTTAAATTCCAATGCTAGCTTTCTTTCTTGCGGGCGCTTGCTCCTTTTCGTGGCAATTCGAGGACCATCAACCTCGCGGCATGGGAGCAGTAGATATTTTTCTGCCAGATAAATTTCTGTGTCAAATCCCTCGGTTTTCCTGTTCTCTGTGACCTCCGTTGGCTCCTGTGCAAGTCGGAATCGTGAGAATTGGTGTAATTCGCGTCTCTCCGGACTGAGAATTTTTCTTCTCAAGTGCCCGGTTGCGTCTCCGATTGATTTTGCGTAGCGTGGCGCGGGCTTGGGCATGAAAATCTATATCAACGGGAAGTTTTACGACGAGAAGAACGCCAAGGTTTCGGTGCTAGACCATGGTTTGCTTTATGGAGATGGCATTTTTGAGGGAATCCGGGCCTACCATGGGCGGGTGTTTCGATTGAAAGAGCACATTGACCGATTGTTTTACTCGGCAAAGGCCATCCTGCTGAATGTGCCTCTTTCTCATGCAAAAATGATGGAAGCCGTGCTTGAAACCTGCCGTCGCTGCAAGATTCGTGATGCCTACATCCGTTTGGTGGTGACGCGAGGCGTGGGGGGTCTCGGCTTAAACCCCACCAAATGCCGGGCGCCTTCGGTCATCGTCATCGCGGATCGCATCCAGCTCTATCCGCCGGAATACTACAAGCGGGGGCTGGATTTGATCACGGTCCCCACGGTGCGCAACCTGCATAGCGCGTTGAATCCGGCGATCAAATCGTTGAATTATTTGAATAACATCCTGGCCAAGATCGAGGCAAATAATGGCGGCTGCGAGGAAGCGATCATGCTAAATTCGGAGGGCTATGTGGCCGAGTGCACGGGGGATAATATTTTTATCGTCAAGTCCGGCCAAATATTCACCCCGCCTCTGTCGGCGGGGGCGCTGTATGGGATCACCCGGGCGGTTGTCATTGACCTGGCCCGCGAAGCCGGTCTCTTGATCAGCGAACCAAATTTGACGCGATATGATCTGTTCAACGCGGATGAATGTTTTTTAACGGGCACCGGAGCGGAGCTGATTCCGGTGGTTAAGATAGATGGCCGCGTGATCGGCACGGGGAAACCTGGGCCCGTGACCCGCAACCTGGTGCAGCAGTACAAAGCATTGACTCAGGTCTCCGGGGAGCCAATCTATCCTTGAGTCTGGCCGGAGCTGTATATTAAATAGGGGTTTCAGACCGGGTCTTGACTGGAACGATGGAAGGGCCGATATAGATTTAGTCTTTTTATGCTGTGTTGTATCTGCAAAGAAAAAGAGGCCAAAGTCCACTTGACGCAAATTGTCCATGATAAAATGCAAAAGGTGGATCTGTGCGAACAGTGTGCCAAAGAGAAAGGGGTCAACGACCCCGCGGGATTTTCACTGGCCGATTTGTTGCTGGGCCTCGGCGCATCCCAGGAAATGGAACAGGTGCCGGGTGGAGCGGACCTCAAATGCCCTCATTGCGGCTTCACTCAGGCGGATTTCAAAAAGGCCGGGCGTCTGGGTTGTTCCGATTGCTACACGACTTTTGCCGAAGGATTGGAGGGATTACTCAAGTCGATGCATAAGGGCATAAAGCACATGGGGAAGGTGCCACAACACTTGCAGCAAAGCCGGGACTTGACTGACAAATTAAAATCTCTCCAGAAAAAGCTCGATAAAGCGGTGGAGGAGGAGGACTTCGAGCAAGCCGCGGTCGTGCGCGATGAAATCAAAACGACCAGGGACAAGTTGGAAGACCCAGCTCCTATCTAAGCCATGAATATTCATGATTTCCTTCCTCCTCCGGCCGAAGCCTCCCGCCGCGATGGGCCGCACAACCGGATCGTGCTATCGAGCCGGGTGCGATTGGCCCGCAATTTAAAAGGATTGGCCTTCCCTGGATGGGCGAAAAAGGTCGAGCGGATTAAATCCCTGGAACTCATCCGCCCCGCGGTGGAATCGTTGCCGCAATTGGCCGGGGCGTTTTCGGAATCGATGGATAACCTGAGTGTGCTGGACAAAAATATATTGGTAGAGCGCCACCTCATCAGCCGCGAACACGCGGCCAAAAGCGCCGGCAGCGGATTGGTGCTCAATCGCGAGGAATCTCTCTGCGTGATGATCAATGAAGAGGATCACCTGCGCATGCAGGCCTTGCGGCCCGGGTTGCAAATCAAGCAAGCCTGGGGCGCCATCGATCAGGTCGATTCCAAACTGGAGAAAAAACTCGATTACGCGTTTTCTCCCGACCTGGGCTATCTGACCGCTTGTCCGACCAATCTCGGCACTGGAATCCGGGTCAGCGCCATGCTGCACCTTCCGGGGTTGGTTTTGGCGGAACAGATTAACCAGATAATTCAGGCGGTCAACAAACTGGGGCTGGCTGTGCGAGGACTTTATGGAGAAGGCACAGAAGCCTTGGGGAATGTTTTTCAGGTTTCCAACCAAATGACCCTCGGCGAGGCCGAATCGGACATCGTCGAGCGCCTCAATAAGGTCTTGGCTCAGATCATCGAGCACGAAGAAAACGCGCGCGGCACGCTGCTGGAGAAGAAACCGAAGTCTGTTTACAATCACGTCGGCCGAGCCTACGGAATTCTCGCCAACGCCCACAGCATCTCTTCCAAGGAAACCATGAACCAGCTTTCCTTAATGCGGCTGGGAGTTGACTTGGGTTTGTTTGTCGATTTGGAACGCTCGCTGGTGGATGAGCTCTTTATTGTCACGCAGCCAGCTCACTTGCAGCGGCATTACAGCGAAAAACTCGGAGCCGAAGAACGCGATATTCTTCGCGCCGATATGCTGCGCGATCGCCTTCGCCAGGTCAGCAGGCCCAAACCAAAACCCGCAACCGAAGGGCCGCCGGAAAAACCGGCCGCAGCCTGAAGGGTTTTTCTGATGCGATGTCAAAAAATAAAGTGCATATTTCTCAAAGAAGATTAACTTTTAGTCGCGAGCTACGATAAGAGTAGTAAGTTCCAAGGTTGGTGGCGCTCCCCTGGAAGCTTGAGCGGTAACGGACTAGGGCTGGACAAATGCCCGGAGTATGCATCTATAGTGTGACGTATGAGCGAAGAAGCAATGAACAATTTTACGCCTCGCGCCCAGCAAGTGCTGGCGCTCGCGCGCAAAGAAGCCGATCGATTTAACCATAATTTTGTTGGAACGGAACATTTGTTATTGGGCTTGATCAAATTGGGCCAGGGCGTCGCGGTCAATGTTCTGCAAAAGCTTGGCCTTGATCTGGAAACGGTTCGCATGGAAGTCGAGAAGCAGGTCGGCACCGGTCCGGATCAGAAAATGATCGGCAACATTCCTTATACTCCGCGGGTTAAGAAAGTTTTGGCCTTGGCGGCCAAAGAGGCCAAGGCTCTCAATCATACCTACGTGGGTACTGAACACATTTTGCTGGGCCTCCTGCGCGAAGGCGACGGGGTCGCCGCCCGGGTCCTAAAGAATTTGGATGTCGATATCGAGCAAACCCGGCAGGAAATTTTAAAAGAGTTAGACCCCAATTTCACAGCGCAGGACGATCAACCTGCTGGCGAGGGCAGCAGCGAGAAAGCGCCGGCCGAGAAAAAAGGAGAGGTCAAAACACCCGCATTAAAAGCTTTTGGCCGCGATCTAACGGAGATTGCCCGCAAGGGGGAAATGGATCCGGTCATCGGACGCAAGAATGAAATCGAACGCGTCATCCAGATTCTCTGCCGTCGCACCAAGAACAACCCGGTCCTCCTGGGAGAGGCCGGTGTGGGGAAAACCGCTATCGTGGAAGGTCTGGCTCAGGAAATCGCCCGCGGCAACGTCCCGGAATTGCTCCGCGACAAGCGAGTCATCACCCTGGACTTGGCCCTGATGGTGGCCGGAACGAAGTACCGCGGCCAGTTCGAGGAACGAATCAAAGCCGTGATGGATGAAATTCGCCGCGCCAAGAACATTATTTTGTTTATTGATGAGCTGCACACCATTGTGGGAGCTGGGTCCGCCGAAGGAACTATGGACGCTTCCAATATCATCAAGCCCGCACTTAGCCGTGGGGAGATGCAGTGCATCGGGGCTACCACGCTCAACGAATATCGCAAATACATCGAGAAGGACGCCGCCCTGGAACGCCGTTTCCAGAGTGTCAAAGTCGAGGCGCCATCTCTTGATGAGGCCATCCAAATCCTCAAAGGCTTGCGGCCCAAATACGAGGACCATCACAAGGCCGAGATCACCGATCAAGCCGTGGAGGCTTCGGTCAAACTCTCGGATCGCTATATCACAGATCGTTATCTGCCCGATAAGGCCATTGATCTCATGGACGAGGCCGGTTCGCGCGCGCGCATTGGTGCCATGACCCGCCCGCCTGAACTCAAGGAAATTGAAGTTGAGATCGAGGAAATCAAGACCCGCAAGGAAAAGGCCATCAAGGAACAGGATTTTGAAGGCGCAGCGGCGATGCGCGATAAAGAGAAGCACGCCAAGGAAAAACAAGAGGCCGTTCTGACAGCCTGGAAATCCAGCCGTGAGGAGAAGCGCGTCAAGGTGGACGAAGAGGATATTTTACAGATTGTTGCGAAGTGGACCGGCATCCCGCTCAAACGGATGGAACAGGATGAGGCTCACCGGTTGCTGGCGATGGAGCAGGATATGGCCCGCGCAGTCGTAGGCCAGCAGGAAGCGGTCACGGCTATTTCCAAAGCTCTGCGCCGCTCGCGCGCCGATCTAAAAGATCCGAAACGCCCGATTGGCTGCTTTGCCTTGCTCGGGCCGACTGGGGTAGGCAAGACGTTGCTGGCCAAATCTCTGGCCGAAGCTATGTTCGGCGATGCCAAGTCCCTTATCCAACTCGACATGTCCGAATATATGGAGCGCCACAACGCCTCCCGCATGGTTGGGTCACCCCCCGGTTATGTTGGCTATGAGGAAGGCGGTCAATTGACCGAACAAGTCCGGCGCAAACCTTATTCGGTAGTCCTCTTCGATGAAATCGAAAAAGCGCATCCGGACGTGATGAACATGCTCTTGCAGATTTTGGAAGAAGGCAAACTGACGGACAACGTCGGGCGGGTGGTCAATTTCCGCAACACCATCATCTTGATGACGTCCAATGTGGGCGCAGAAACCATTCGGAAGAATTCCAGCTTGGGCTTCTCTCCCATAAACGACGAAGCCAGTTACGAGAAAATGCGGGAGAAGATTATGGACGAAGCCAAACGTCTTTTCCGTCCGGAATTCCTCAACCGCCTTGATGACATCATTGTCTTCCGCTCACTGACCAAGCCGGATTTGGTCAAGATTTTGGATTTGGAGATCACAAAAGTGATGGAACGCCTGAAAGCCAGAAAACTGCAACTTGTGCTTGATGAGAAAGCAAAGGACTACCTGGTGAACAAGGGTTACGATCCCACTTACGGAGCTCGTCCCATGCGCCGCGCCGTGGAACGATTTTTGGAAGATCGATTGGCCGAAGAGATCCTGAAAGGCAACCTGCACGAAGGCGAGCCGATCCATGTCACGGTGGAAGAGGACAAGCTGCGCTTTGTGCAGACCGTTCCCCCCAGCGAGGCCGTTTCCAGCTAAGTCCTGCTTATAAATGTTTGAGGCGCTCCAGGTCCGCCCGGTCTTGGGGTCTGTTCGCGGCTTCTTTATTGCGGATCAGGAGGTCCTTGCTCAGCATGAAAACCGTGAGACCCTGCAGATCTGCCCCAATTCGGTGTAGCCAGGTTTTATCGAATTCCACGCCATCGCTTGCGGTCAAGAGGTCAATCCGATTTGGGGGTAGTCCAAGTTGAATAATCTGGGTAGGTCGAAAAAAGTCTTCGCGCTGCGGGGCTGTGCTGCTGAATCCAAACTCCACGATAACGCGTTCAATCCGCTCTGCGTTAGCGGGTTGAGGCGCGAATAAAGAAGTCAATGTCTCCGGTGAACCGGAGAATTCCGTGAAAGGCCACACAGTAGTCGCTGGTCGTCTCGCTGTTTTGCCTTATCACTGTCTTGTCACTGCTCTACTGCGGGACTGTGGTGTGGCTATCGAGAGTGGGCTGGAGAGTGGGTTGGTTGGTTTTGACGGTGCTTGTGATGTCGTTCCAAGTCGGGATTTTGTTCGTCATCATTGTTAGCGCGAATACTTCAGCAATTGCTCCAGCGCAGTAGCCGAGGTGCCTCTCGTGACCGCCGTCGCTGAGCTTGGGTCGTAGCCGTAGGAGCGGAATCACCGTCATGTTCGTCGCTTTGGCAGCAGCCCGATTAGCTGTTTGGCTTGGGCAAGGAAGGGACGAGTAGCCGATGGAAGCGGCAGACCAGCGCTCATGGGTGCCGTTGCGGGCAAAAAAAGGGCGCCCCGTTTTGCGAGGCGCCCGTGATTAGGATTAGGAGTCTCGAAGGGCCTAGCTGCCCTGCTGAGTCTTTTCCCCGGCTTGAAGCCAGCCGGAGATCCCTGCGGACATGTGTTTAATATTCTTGTAGCCGAGCTTCTCGGCGGCGGTGGCGGCGGCCTGATAGGCCCTGCATTTGGGGCCCCCACAATAAGCTACGATCAGGGCTTGTTTATCCTTGGGCAGCACCTTGGCCAGTTTGCCGCTAACCGACTCGAAATTGAGCGCGCCCGGAATGTGGCCTTTTTTGTAAGAGTCCGTCCCATTGACGTCAATAATGACAGCCTTCTTGGATTCGGCGAGGGCCTTGACTTCGGTAATGCTGATATCGGGGAATTCGCCGGCGTAACTGGAAGCAGCGAGCAAACCCGTTGCGAGGAGGATGATGAGTTTCTTCATTATGGTTATTTTATTATTCTGGTTCTTTTCTTTCCAATCGCCTCGATCAGGAGGCCGAACAGCTCCGTGAACCATAACCGGGGCCAAGTCTGGTGCGAAAATGGACGCTGGAAATGTTATGAGTATTCAATTCAAGCGAGGTGCCGCTTCTTTGCGTCTGGCGCCAAGCCATTGCAGCAACGCGTCCGCTCTGATGAAATCGAGCAATGCCTCAGCTAGCCCGACTTTCGATACTCGCGACAATTTTCCCTGAAGATCTGCGGATTTGCTCGGTTTTTCGACGGGCGGACCCTATAGGTCTTCACTACATTTTTCTGTCGCACTCAGGTCGTCAGCTTGCGTTGTGCGCTCAAGCGCGGCGGCGGTTGCTCGGGCAACTTCATCCGCAACTGCCCCACCAATAATTCCACCGCTTTTTCCGGTTGAGTGTAACGGCTCATCACCAGCCAGCGCCCATCGCCGGTCGGCACTTCCAAATCCAGCATCTCTACCCCGGCCAATGTTTCCACGACCGCCCTCGGTGTCAGTCCGGGGGCCAGCGCATTCAATCGTTGTCGCAGGGTCACATGCAGGCAGTAGGCCAGGAAACACACGAAAATGTGCGCCTCCACCCGCGGTTGCACCGAATGGTAAATCGGACGCAATCCCAGGTCGTTCTTGAAGCTCTTGAAAACCGCTTCGATTTCTACCAGCAAGATGTAAAGTTTCCACAACCATTCCGGTTCCTTGTCGCTAAGGTTGCTGCGCAAAAGATAATGTCCGTCGTAAAGTTCGGCTTCTTTGAGCTCCTCCTTCTTGAGCCGGAAAGTGAAACTGCCCGGGGGCAGCTTCTCACTCTTCTTTTTCTCCCCGGTCGCAACGGTAGGGGGCAGATTGATTTCCACCAGCGAGGCCGCCCGTCCGGCCTTGGACTTGGCCGCGCCCAGGCGCAGCAGCAACCGGTCGCGCGAGGTCTCCCGCCGCAGGGCCCGCAACGCCCATAAGAGGCGCGCCAGTTTTTTGCGCCGCATGGCCAGTTCCTTTTCCTGCCGTCCGCCGCTTTTGGCCACGACGTAAAGCTCTTCTCCCTCCCGGAAGAGCTTGACCTCCACCGAGTCCTTGATCTTTTGCCAAGGTAATGATTCCCATTGGGCGCGGGTCTGACGGACACGCGCCCGGGGCGTGCCGACCAAATAATGAACGGGTGGCTCGGCCGCGCGCATCTCGGCCAGCACTTCCTCCGTGGGGATTCCCCGATCCATAATCCAGAGGCGTTGGGCCTGGCCGTATTGAGTCTGGATTTTGGCCATGAACTCTTTGAGGGTCGTTTTATCCGACGTGTTTCCCGGCATCACTTCGTAAGCCAGCGGAAAACCTTCCGGCGTGATGACCAGCGCCAGGATGACCTGGCGGCAATCAGGACGATGATCCCGGCTGTGCCCGAATTGGGCTTTGGGAATTTCCTCCGCCTGACCCTCGACGTAGGTGCTGGTCAGATCGTAAAGCAGCACTTCATATTTGGCGGCGAAGAGATCTTTCCAGCGCGCTTGCAGATGAGTGAACAAAGCGGTGCGATGTTCTAACAGTCTGTCAAGCACCAAGTAAAGCTGGTCTTTGCCGCCCCAATGAAAATCCGGTCCGAGCAGATCACCCATCGCACTTCGGTCATACCACTGACGATGACAGCGCCATTCGCTGCCCGGAGCGATCAGCCGGTAAGCCGTTGACACCTGCAGCAGTCGTGCCCAGTCGGTGCCTTCGCGGGAGGGCGGCAATTTTTCCGCCCAGAATTGATCCAGGCCCAGTTGCTGCCAAAGATGGCACGCCAGCCAGCAGGCCCCGTATTGGCGTGGACGGCTCAACTGATAATCCTCCAGGCGCAGCGACAAGCTCGGTGGCGCCGTGGTGGTCGGCGTGGCGTCGGAGGGGAACAAACTGCGGGTTTCGGTCTGGCCGGAATCGCTGTTGAAAACATCCAGAGCTTTGGTCCAACCGGCTTGTTGAGAGTCGTTGAGTTCGCCCAGATAAAGAAGGGGTTTTTGATGAACCTGACCCGAAGGATGCCGGACGCTTTGGACCACGCTCCAATAACGATGCTCCTTGCCGTCTTTTTTTCGTTTGGTTGTGCGCAAAAACATCTGGCAGCGATAATGCCATAAACTGGGTGGGGGAGCGCAAGGGGGTAGGTCTTCACTACAAGGCTTTGAGCGGTTTGGGCCGGACTAAATCGGCCTATTTGCTAACAAACCCGCGGGTCGCACCCGAGAATTTTTATGAAACCAGGTCCCGGTATCGAAAGTTGGG
>JBBRPK010000013.1:0-69795 GCA_038228235.1 Verrucomicrobiota bacterium | reverse complement strand
TGGTTCGGAGGGGCGATTCCGGCCTTCGGCCTACATCGCCCCTCCGAACCATGATCCCCTTGCTAAAACCAACAAATAATTCATACTGAAAGTGTTACCTATCATCCCGGATAGTTTGTTACCCATCACCGGCTCGCACCAGTGTTGGCGGTTTCGATGGTGAAGGGGTCGTTGCTTAGTTTCATAATCATTGGATGGTTGCCGCTGTTCCACGACCGGAATCCAAAATCCTGGTGTTGGTCGCGCTGCAGGTCAGATTGGAAACGGTTCCGACTGTGGCAGCAAAGATAGCGGTCCCTGTCGAGGCCCCATCGCATATCGGCGCGATTCAGGATGTCGGAGGCGAGATCAGACCTGTCCTGAGGCCAGAAACGGACTAAAACACCTTACATAATCATTAAGCAAATGGTCGTTGGCGCCGCCAAGGTTTTAGCGGCCCTCGCAGGGCTGTCTCGGAATTGGGCCCGGTGGATGAGGATGAGACAGGGGGGCGTGGTCGTCTAGCGTCAGAGCGTGGAGGGTTGGAGCGTGAAGACAAGACTGAGGACGGATGGCCGGAATTTAGCCACAGAGAACGTCCATCCTCCCCAATCCCAGCGCTATAGAGGACAGACAGAGATCGAAAAACGGCAGCGACGCCGAGTAGAGCGGAGGCGCGAACATGATTAGGCCAATGAGAGCCTCCAGGTAGCTCATGAATTATTCCCACCCGGCCTCGCGCCCAAGCGCCAGCCTCAGAGAGTCCCCAATTTACTCTGCCAGTCCTTTCTCTCCATGCCGTCGCCCGTACTCCGGTGGTTTCCGCGTCTGCACTCGACGATGCCTTCATCGCCGATTCTGCCTTCACCAAGTTCGTAGTGGTTGGGCAACCACACCCACGCTTCCGGAACGCGTGGGCCGTGTAACGAGGCTGCAGCATTCGCTTTATGCTACGGCCTGGAGATATTGCTCGCCCTGCTCCGGCCAGGACTTTTACGACCGAGCTTGCATAGGCGAGGTCACCCCTCAGCCTACGTCGGTTATTACTAGATGGTCTCATCGTCATTTACCATCGCCGGACTCTCGCCGGCTGGACTGACAGCCTTTTGGGCTGCAAACGAATTTCACGAATTCCAAGGTTAACTCCAAGGAATGGCGCAGAGTATGCGTGCAAGGGAATCCGTATGGTTAGCGTTCCTACACAGACTGCTGATGCCTGGTGGGCCGGGGTGCCGCTCCCGATGAAGATATTCCTTCAGGATTTGGTTCGGTTGTTGGAAGACCTGCGCTCGGATGATGTTCTGACGATAAGGTATAACGGGCACAGCTTTTTGCCTATTCTAATGACTCATCGCAAGCTAGGAGCTGAAAGTTGCCCCATTAACCGTGGCATGGCGAAAGGCCCGGATGAATGGTGGGGAGCTCTGTCGGCAGATAAAAAGAGATTTGTGCCCCTGTTGAATAAATCGGCGACGGAATTGAAGCTCAACGAGGTCCTGGAGTATAAGGCCGTCGGCCGCATGATCCAGTCATCCTTGATTGAGTATTTTCCGGCCCCTAATCCGTCGGGGCAGGTCGGTGGAAAGCCGGAGCTTAACTGAGCGCGAGATTGAGGGTGCGTCGGAGCGTGAAGCGCGCAGCCGGAAGACTGAGGACCGTGGCGGAGAAAATTGGCCGCAGAGAACGGGAGAAAGACACCAATCACACTGGTCCTCTCCTCCTCCCGTAGCAAAGCTACTGCGGAGGACGCCGTTGCAGTCCCACTGTGGGGGGTGGACGAATTTTCAAACAAGGGGTGGCCCCGAGTGTTATTAGTAGAAATTGCCGCTCCGATCTAATCGGGGAGATCCCGGACGACGCGATTCAGTATTGCCACGAACAGAGCTTGGAGGATGTCGAAGTTGTCCGCTTGGGTGGGAATTCGTCGATCGTTTTTGGAGTGAAAGTTCAGCGGCCACCTCCATCCAAACCGGATTGATTCCTTCTCACTCGATGTGGGAGAGGTGCCCTCACCCGGGGCCCTTCGATGCCGCCATAACGAGCAATTGCTGCCCGATCGATCTGCCAGGGTCCGTGATAAAGTAGCGGAGCGCCGGCGTCCTCGCCGGATCAAGATCGCCGCCGCGCGGTTCAGCCGGCCCGCCTAGTTTTTGGTATTCTACGCCTACGCCAGCGAGGTTGTGGGCGCTCCGGCACGGGATGGACTTTGTCCATGACCCTGAACGATCCACCGAGCGATTCGCCTTTCTGCGTTGCATTCAGCGTCTATTTGTACAATTCTGGAAGGGCGAAACTAAAATGCGGCGAAGGTTTTGCTATGCCTGACATCTCATGCAAAAGCTTGTAATGCACCCAGCGGCGGGCGAACGCGTCCTACGCTTCGTCGGAGACCGCCTTGCCTTCACTTTAAGCGGCAGCGGCGGGGAGGTGGCGCCGAACGGATGGCGTGCGATGCTGCGTACCAACCTGGGCCGCGGGCAAGCTCTCCGGCACGAAATCATTCATGCGCACACCGGGCGCTTCGGACTTGCCGATGCTTCATGGAATGATCTTCCGATGGAACGGGTTGATGGCGAATGGCGGCGAGAACTGGCGCTTTGCGAGGTGGGTTATTTTCGCGCCAAAGCCTACGCCATCGACCCGCAAGGCCGCCAGCACTGGCCTGAAGGCCCTGATTTGGGCATCAGCATTCATCCGAACTGCGTCCGTTCCGCGAATACGATTTACTGCGCTTTCACGCGGATGTTCGGCGAAAGTCGCGCGGCGCACGCGACGCGCAATCCGTTGCTCGAACTCCAACTGGGCGAGTTGGATCAGCAGGGCTACACGGTTATTCCTCCTTCGGGTAAATTGCGTAACCTGATAGAAGAGCTGCCGCACATCTTTGACACGCTCGGCTGCCGCATCATCCATTTGCTGCCAGTCACTCCTACCCCGACCACCTATGCGAAGTTCGGCCGTTTCGGCAGTCCCTATGCTGTCCAGGATTTTACGGCCATTGACCCTGCGCTGGTGGAGTTTGACAAGCGCACTACAGGCGTGGATCAGTTTTGCGAACTGGCCTCTGCCATCCATCGCAAAGGAGGGCGGCTGTTTCTTGATGTGGTGGCGAATCATACGGGATGGGGCTCCAAAATGCAGGAGATTCATCCTCAATTGTATTTGCGCCGGGAGGATGGAGAGTTTGTGAGCCCCGGCGCCTGGGGGGTGACTTGGGAAGATTTGGTTGAATTGGACCACCGCAATCCACAACTTTGGGAACATCTGGCGGAGGTCTTCCTGATTTGGTGCCGGCGGGGTGTGGATGGCTTCCGATGCGACGCCGGCTATAAGATCGCAGTGGAGGCCTGGCAGTACATCACCGCACGGGTGGTGGCGGAGTTCCCCGAAACGGTGTTCCTTCTCGAAGGCCTAGGGGGTTCCTGGCAAGCGACGGAAAACTTACTGTCCGAAGGCGGCCTGCAATGGGCGTACTCGGAGTTGTTTCAAAATTATAGCGGTCGCGAGACAGCCACTTATTTGGATTACAGCCTGCGTCAGAGCCAGCGGGTGGGATTGTACATCCACTACAGCGAAACGCACGACAATGAACGACTGGCCAGCAAAGGGCGGGATTGGTCGCTCTTGCGCAATCGGCTTTGTGCCTTGGCCAGCGTCAGCGGAGGCTATGGGTTTACCAGCGGGGTGGAGTGGCTAGCCTCAGAAAAAATCAACGTGCATTCGAGCCGGGGACTGGCTTGGGGCAATCCAGAAAACATCATCCCCGAATTGACCGAATTGAACAAGTTGCTCACCGCGCACCCATGCTTTTTAGACGGCACCAAAATAACGCGTCTCAGCGCCGATGATTCTCCAGTTTGCGCGCTCAGCCGTGTTTCCGCCGAAGGGTTGGATCGGCTATTGGTGCTGGTAAACACCGACATCGAGAAAGCGCATCCGTTCATCATGAGCCAGAAGGGCTACCGGGAGTTGGGCGAGCCGGGGTGGGATTTACTAACACACCAGAAGATCAAGATCGATCAATCAAGCGAGGTGGAGGTCTATTTCCGACTAAAGCCGGGCGAGTGTGTTTGCCTGGCCGTTGCGTCCACCCCTGCGGGCTTGGGCGGAGAGGGCTATCGGCTTGCCCGCGCCCACGCCGCCTGGGGCCTCACCGCCCTTAGTCAGGTTTCGCCCAGCGACGACATCGGCCCTTACGACTGGCGCGGATTAGCGGCCAGGGTTGAACTGGATCCGAAAAACTTTCTCGTTGCCATTGGGCACTTGGAACGGAAACTAGTCCGGACAAATTTGGTGGCAGCAGTGGACAAAGCCCGGGCCGAAGGACACTTTCCAAACGTGATCATCTGGACGCGCTTAGATGAGAGACGCGTCACTCCAATCCCTCCGAACCATTGGCTGCTGATTCAGGATGAATCGCCGTTTCGCGCCACATTGCAGTGTGGTCAAGAAGCGCAGCACGCGCAGTCCATTCAAGCAGGTCACATCCATATTGCTTCTTTTGCTCCGCGACAATGGGCCGGCGACGCCGAGTTGGATCTGGAACGCTATGCGATAGAACAGTCTTCTCTGAAGGCGCCGGTTCGCTTTTTGGCAAATCTTCCTTCCTTGGCAAACCTTGAGGTAAGCCGGCTCAAGGCAGCCGAATCGGCGCCAACGCTCGGGGACGATCCAGGCCTGGTGTTGCTGACCAACGGAATCGGGGGCATGGCTCGCATGTGCGTCGATCTCGGCCAGATCAAGTCCAAATACGATTGCGCCTTGGCGGCCAATTTAAATGCCGCGGTGCCTGTGGATCGCCATATTTTCGTGAAACGCGTTCGCGCCTGGGTGGTGGCGGATGGCTTTATTTCGGCCCTCAATGCGCAGAGCATGACTGGTTTTACGCCGGGGCCGCCCGCCCGCTGGCGCTTTGTGGCCGGGGCAGGGGATGGCCGCGCAGTGGAAATTCATCTGCTGGCGGACATGTTGGCTGGGAAGAATACTGCCTTATTACGTTTCACGCGGCCTGCTCAAGGACCAGCCGCCGGAAAAGATCTGCCAACCGAGTGCAAGGTCAGTGTAACGGTGCGAGTCGATTTGGTGGATCGCAATTTTCATGAGGAAACTCGTCGGAATCCCGCTTCGGAATACCATTTCCATTCTCATTGCCATTTCAGGGCTGGCCAACCGGGCTTTGAATTCACGCCCGCGCCCGACCGCCAGTTGCGGGTCTTTAGTGGAGGAGGTTTTTATCATGAGGGGGCCGAATGGTGCATGGGCGTGGAGCATCCGGTGGAAGCTTCTCGAGGACAGGTGGCCCAGGAGGACGCGTTTAGCCCGGGCTGGTTTGAGTTGCCTATGCCAAAGGATACAAGTCTAGTGCTGACCCTGACATCTGAGCCAACCGATCCGGGTCCGGATGAACTGAAGCATTTTGAAACAGACCGGCTGGCCCGCAACCAAATCTCTCAAGCTCGCGCCCATGTCGCCGTGGGAGACTCTTTCGGACGACAATTGGTGCTCGCGACCCAAGCCTTCGTAGCGCGTCGCAACCAGGGGAAAACCGTCATCGCCGGTTATCCATGGTTCCTCGATTGGGGTCGAGATTCCTTAATCTGCGCCCGGGGACTCTTAGCGGGTGGGATGCACAAGGAAGTTGAGGAATTGCTTGTGACTTTTGGCCGGTTTGCTGAGAATGGGACATTACCCAACACCATTCACGGGGATGATGCCAGCAACCGCGATACCAGCGATGCGCCGCTGTGGTACGGCTTGGTTTGTGAGGAAAGTTCAGGGTTAACGAAAACGTCGAATCCAGCCGCAATCGAGTGCGGTTTCTATCAAACCCAGGTGGATAGCAAAGGGCGCACTATTGTGGACGTATTAGTGGAGATCGGTGCCGGTTATGTCCGCGGAACGCCCAACGGCATTTATATGGACCCAGCTTCGGGGCTGATTTGGAGTCCTGGTCATTTCACTTGGATGGATACGAATTTTCCCGCCGCCACGCCTCGGGAAGGCTACCCCGTGGAAATTCAGGTGTTGTGGATTCGTTTGTTGCGACAGCTTGCGAGGTTGGGCGTAGTTTGTCGGGAGGAAAACTGGAACGAACTGGCCGAGCGAGCGACCGCTTCGTTCGAAAAGCTATTTTGGCTGGAGGATCGCGGCTATCTGGCGGATCTTCTGATTGCTAGAAAAGGTCAGTCCGCGGGAGAGTCGTTGGTGGACAACGCCTTGCGCAGCAATTCTTTGTTCGGTATAAGCCTCGGATTGGTGACGGGGGAGCGAGCGCAGCGCAACGTGGAAGCAGCTCTTCGTTACCTCGTCGTGCCGGGAGCGTTGCGCAGCCTGGCTCCGCTGGAGGTTTCGCCTCCGTTGCCGGTGCGCGGCCCCGACGGCCGGCTGCTGAACGACCCTAACTTGCCCTACTTCGGGCATTACCAAGGGGAGGAAGATACCTCCCGTAAACCCGCTTACCACAATGGGACGGCTTGGACATGGACATTTCCGATCTTTTGCGAGGCTTTAGCCCGCGCTTGGAACTTCACCCCTCTGGCGGTGGCGGCGGCGCGAGCTTATCTGGGGAGCATGGACCGGCTCTTAGTTGAGGGTTGCCGGGGCCAATTGCCTGAAATAGTCGATGGTGATAGGCCGCATATTCAGCGGGGCTGCGATGCCCAAGCTTGGGGAGCAACCGAAGCGTTGCGAGTATGGAAGGTTTTAGCCGAGCCGCCTTCTGGCGCTTAGATTGGCTATAAGTTGTTTACACATAAGATATTACGCATTTTATTCTCGCCTGTGGACCGCCCAAGAGACTTCAAATAAACGCCTGATTTAAAAAAGAAGCAGAAAAAGAATTTCTTTTCTTGACAACTTAGGCGGAAAAGCCGTAAGGTGTGCGCGTTCCACAAAACAAATGAACCCCGGAGTCGTCATGAATAACGTCGAGAACAGTACGGTGCAGGACAGCAAAAAGAAAATGTGCCATGGATTGGCGAATAAAATTTATGTGTGCGCGTTAAGCGCAGCCCTGCTTTTGGCTGCCTTGGCGCCCGCTCAAGCTGAATCCTCAGCGCTGACCCAACTGCAATATTTGCAATGGGTTGCCCAGTTGAGTGGCGCGAGTGGCCAGTTTTCCCACAATGCGAGCGGGTCGGATTATATCCATTGGGCGCAAAGCCAGGGCCTTAACCCGAGCGGCGGTTGGCAACCGAGTGACACTCTGAGCAAAGACCAAATGGCCCAGCTTTTAGTTCAACAATTGGGTCTGAAGGAGAAAAAGTTTGGCGGCGATAACGTTCGCACTCTGCTCCGCGAAGGCATTGATCTAAGCGGGATTGGCGATAAGGTTACCAAAGATCAACTGGTGGGCCTTCTTGACCAATTTCCTGTGATAGTCAGGCTTCCGGGTGCCGGCAAGGGTGGTCCCCTCCGCCCCAGCACTCCGATTAAATCGAAGGACAGAGGCGATGATGACGACAGGAAGGGAGATGGAGACAAGGACAAAGATCACGAGAAAGTAACCCTGTGCCACAAGGGCCATACTATCAAGGTTTCAAAGAAAGCGGTGGCGGCCCACTTGGCCCACGGTGATACGCTTGGGGCGTGCCATGTGACCCGCCATGGGCATGACCGCGACGACGACCACGAGGGACACGAGGGACACGACTAAAAAACATTTGTTCAAACTTAAGGCCCTTGTGGTTGTCAAATCACAAGGGCCTTTGTGTATCCGCCCCCTAATGCTTTGAACTATCTTTATCTTGGGCTGCTTTTTATTGCGTTGACGGTTATTGAGTTTCTGGCTGGCGGAGCCAGTTTGCTTTTTAGCCTCCCGTCCTGGGGAATCCTGGCTTTGGTGGCGGTGTTGAGCCTCGCTTCCTTCCGACGTGACCGAATTCCGGTCAATCTGTTTTGTTTGCTGGGGAGCGTCGTATTTTTTGCATATATCCTGGGGCGGATCCGGGCTTCGCCCGTTGAATATTTGACCCGGCACGATCTGTTTAGCGTCTTAGGAGCCTTAATCGTTTATTGCCTCATGGCTTTTTATCTCACAGATCCAAAACAACGATTGTTGCTTGTTTTGGGCCTGTTAATGTTGGGGGCGGTCAATGCCGGTCTGGGCGCGATTCAGTATTTCCGTCACCAGCACTTCACGCTATTCAGCTTTTTGCCCGCCAGCGACTATGGAGCGCGAGCCAGCGGTTTCTATGGTTGTCCGGATCATTTGGCTGGCTTTTTTGAGGTGGTGGGGCTTATCGGGCTCAGTGTTGCCTGTTGGGGCCGATGGAGCCACTGGCTAAAAGTTTCTGCGGGTTATGTTTCGCTGATGTGCCTGACCGGCGTAGTTTTAACCGGTAGCCGGGGCGGTTGTTTGAGCGCGGCTTTTGGGTTCCTGGTGTTTATTACCCTAAGTCTTTTGGCACTCCGCAAAGGCGTGATTGCTCATAAGTGGGTATTGATCGTTTCCATAATCATAGCCCTTGGGGTGACCGGTGTGGGGATGAGTTATCTTGTATCCAGCCAGGCTGGTTTGCGATTGCGCTGGGTCGATTTCTTGCAAAAGGGAGGAAATCGCCTGGAGATGTGGGAAGCGGCTGTCAAACAATTCAAAACCAGTCCGACCGTTGGGACGGGTAGCGGCACCTATCTTTTTTACGAGCGGCAGTTCCGAAACCCCTTTGACAGCGCGGATGCGATTTACGCGCATAACGATTACCTTCATCTTCTGGCTGAATATGGCATCGTCGGCGCAATTGGCTGCCTGCTCTTTCTCGGAGTGCATGTTGGCAACGGCCTAAAATCCTTTCATTGGTTTATCACGGAACGCCTGCAGGCTGCGGGTCGAATCCGGAGCGACACCTTGGCCTTGAATATTGGCGCACTCAGCGCTCTTTCCACCTATTTGATTCACTCTGCCTTTGATTTTAATCTCCACATTCCCGCCAACGCGCTGTTATTGGCCATTGTTTTTGGAATTTTGGCCAATCCAGGAGTTGGGATGCCCTTTAAGTCCGACCACTACGCGAGGATCAATCGATACTCGAGGCTGGTTCTTCCAGCGTTAGGCGTTTGGCTGGCATTAGTCAGCCTTCCCACCGTCCAAGGAGAGTACTTTGCCAGGAAAGCCCGCGCGGCCAACACCGATGAGGATTTTTCGACCGGCGCCAAAGCCGCGTTGGACGGCATTAGCCACGAGAAAGGAAATCCTTATCTCTATTTGTATTTAGGGGAGGCGCTCTTTGGACTAGCTGAGTCAGCTTCCGGCCCTTCGGACGCGGAAATGCCCTTGAAAGGAGCGGTGCATTCCTATCGCAAGGGACTGGCATTATTCCCCCAGGATCGCTATCTGATTCTGGGGATGGGTTGGAGTCTGGATGCCTTGAAAGAATTTGAGGAGAGCGAATCGTATTTTAAGCAAGTAGTGGCTGCCGAGCCAAATTCTCCGCAAATCCATGCCTATTATGCGCTTCATCTGCATTCTGCCAGCAAGTGGGATGAAGCTGAGGCTGAATACAATAAGTCGATGACACTGGGATGGAATTGGGCGGCCAAGTTAGGGTTGGAACGGCTCGCTAAAGAGCGAACCGCCGCCGCCCCTCATCCGTAACGTGATTCACTTATTCCAATGAGCGTTCAAGATGAGACTCGGCGCGCAGGATTTTGGGTCGCCGGCGAGGCGCGAGCGAGGAGCATATCCGCAGCGAGCTGTAACGAGCGAGCAACGAAGCCAGCGCCCCAAAGGACACGCGAATCAGGCTCATCGTGAGCGCACATTGGAATTAGGCTTCATAGGCCCATGAACCTCGGCGGCGACCTTGAGCCGCAAGCCGTTTAAGCGGATGAACCCAGTCGCGTCGTCCTGATTGTAGGCCTTCGTCGGGTCCGCCTCCATAGTCGCCATTTGTGGGTGGTAGAGGCTCACCGGTGATCTACGGCCAGCGGTGATGATGTTGCCCTTATAAAGCTTCAGGCGGACGCTCCCGGTGACATTCTTCTGACTTTCCTTTACGAAAGCCTGCAAGGCCAGCCGCTCCGGGGAAAACCAAAAGCCGTAATAGACCAATTCCGCATAGCGCGGAATGAGGGAATCCCGCAGGTGCATCACCTCCCGGTCCATGGTCAGCGATTCCATTTGCCGGTGTCCAAAGTGCAGGATGCTGCCACCTGGAGTTTCGTAAACACCGCGCGACTTCATCCCCACGAAACGGTTCTCCACCAAATCCACCCGTCCCACTCCATGCTTGCCGCCGAGTTTGTTCAGTGTCTGCATGATCCTCAGAGGAGTGCGCGTTTGCCCATTGACCGCCACGCAAATCCCCTGCTCAAAGTCCAGCGTGACGTATTCCGGCCTATTGGGCGCATCTTCAGGAGAAACGCTCAGTTTATACATTTTCTTATGCTCCGGAGCCGAAGCATCCAACCATGGATCTTCAAGAATCCCGGCTTCGAAGGAGATGTGCATGAGGTTGCGATCCATGGAGTACGGTTTTTTTGCGCTCGCCTCAACAGGGATTTTGTTGTCTGCGCAATACTGGATCATTTCCGCTCGCCCCGGAAATTGGTCGCGAAAGGACGCATCCCGCCAGGGGGCAATGACTCTGAGCCGGGGCGCGAGGGCGGCCGCCGTCAATTCGAATCGAACCTGATCATTGCCTTTGCCAGTGGCGCCGTGGGCGAGAGCGTCAGCTTTTTCTTTCAGCGCGATCTCAACCATGCGTTGGGCGATCAGCGGTCGGGCGATGCTCGTGCCCAGGAAATACTGGCCTTCGTAAATCGCGCTTGCCTGAATCATCGGGAAGATGAAATCGCGCGCGAATTCCTCTCTTAAATCATCGATATAGACTTTGGACGCGCCGCCCCGACGGGCCTTTTTGTTCAAGCCATTGAGTTCTTCCTCTTGCCCGATGTTCGCGCAAAACGCAATCATCTCCGCCTGATATTTTTCCTTAATCCAGGATAGCAGCACCGAAGTGTCCAGCCCACCCGAATACGCCAAAACAATTTTCATACGTGCATTTCCGGCGGCACTAAACGAAAAACAGCGCCCTGGGTAAAGGACAAAGAGAGGTTATGTGGACCTCTGCCGCAGCGCCGCCTTCCTGGGAGCCTCGGCGGGACGCTGGCGCCTCCCAGGGACTCACCAGCGTCGTGGCTCGATATGAACCAGGACATCCCGCACCGAGGGAATCTGCTCCCGCACCTTGTCTTTGACGAGGTGAGCAATCTGATGGGCGCGCAGGACTGTCATCTCAGGGGCCACTTCGACATGCATATCGACGAAATAGTGATAACCCATTTTGCGCACCACGCATTTTTCGATCCCGTCCGCTTCCGGGATGAGAGAGGCTGCCCTTCGGATTTCCTCCACGAGGACATAATCGGGGGCTGTGTCCATCAATTCATTGAGGGCCGGGCGCAATAATCGCCAGCCGTTCCACGCAATAATGCCGGCCGCCACAATGGCGGCTATGTCATCCGCGCTCTCGCAGCCTTTGCCGCCCACTAAGGCGATGCTGATGCCAATCGCGGCGGCCAAGGAGGTGATCACGTCACTGCGATGATGCCAGGCATCGGTGTGCACGGCCGAGCTTCCGACGGATTGCGCTTCGCGCAGCACGTAGCGGAACAAACCTTCCTTGATCAGAATCACTCCCACCAGGACCACCAGCGTAAACGCCGCGGGACCGTTTTTTGGATGGAGAACCTCTCGGACCGCTTGGATTGAAATGCCCACTGCCGCCAGCAGGAGCATGGTCGCAACCATGGCGGCGGCGATAGGCTCAGCTTTGCCGTGGCCGTAGGGATGTTCGGCATCCGCCGGTTCCGCGGCCAGCACCAACCCCCGCCACACCACAATAGAACTGAAAATATCCGCTAGTGATTCCACCGCATCGGCTACTAATGCGTGGGAATGCCCAATTAGCCCGGCAACCATCTTGCCCGCGGCCAAAATCGCATTCACTGCCAGGCCCAGAAAAGTCACCCGCAGGCTTCGTGTTAGTCGAGTAGTTGCCACGCGCGAGGAAGTTAGCGTCGGGTTGCTCTTGCTGGCCAGAAGTAAATCCGCTCCTCCTGGCTCAGATGGAGCGCGGAACTTATTCCGCTTGAGCTTGGGAATGGTGCGCCGGCAGCCGTAGGAAGTTCAGGGACTCATGGAATTCGTCGATTCGGAACGTTTAGCGGAATAAATTCGGCTCTCCGGAATTGCCCTGCGACCGGAGGATACCGACCTGCCTTTGACGCCCTAAAGGGAGATCAATGCTTCTCCAGTATTTTAGCCAATTCAACCTCAAGGGCTTCGCCCCGCAGATTCTTGGCGATAATTTTCCCTTCGCCATCGAGCAAGTAGGTGGCTGGAATACTGCTCACTCCATATTTGCCGGCCAGTTTATTCCCCCAACCCTTCCCATCAAAATATTGTTGCCAGGGCATTTTTTGTTTTTCAATAAAAGCGGTGAGTTTCGCCTTGTCGCTGTCCAGGCTCACGCCCAAAATCTCGAATCCCTTCTGATGGTATTTTTCGTAAGCCTTCAATACATTGGGAAGCTCGCCCACACACGGCCCACACCAAGTCGCCCAGAAATCCACCAGCACCACCTTACCCTTGTAATTGGCCACTGAGAGCGGTTTGCCGGCCAGGTCCTTCTCGTCAAAATCGGGAAACTTTGCCCCGATGGCCATGCCGTTCTTAATCTTCAGTGAGGCGAGCATGTCCTCCCCCTGTTGGGCGGGCGCGGTGCCGGGAAATTCAGTTTTGAGCTGGCCAATCAAAGCCTCGCCTTTCGCCACGTTTTCAAACATCTGGAGATAAAGCATCGCTTTCATCAGAAGAATCTTCGCCACATCGTCCGTCTTCTGGTCTTTGTACTTGGCCAGCAGCGCATCAAACTCTTTGATCTCCCCCGCAAGATCTGTCTCTGACCGTTTGCCTTCATTTATTTTGCCTTGGATTTTGCCCACCAGCACCTGCAGATCAGCCCTGGCCTGGGCTTTGGATTCGGTCTTCGCCTCCTGTTGTTCGGCGGCGATTCCGGGGCTGGCCAAGATCAATAAGAGGCCGACAAACGTTGCGATGAATACTCTATTTCTCATGGTGGATCCTACGGTGGCGCAACCTGCGCGTTATGGCCATTAGCAAATCACCCTTTACTGGAAATCGCAAGGTAATTCTAGAAAAAACCTTCAGTCGCGCAGTCGGAATTTGCCCTCCCAATCCATTCGGTATGCCTGGCAATGGGTGAGCAAGGTGGAAGATACCATGATGGCATCACCAGCTTCAAGAACCTCTTTGCCCAGGCTCCGGGGCGGGATTTCCACGATGGCGACGTTGTGCACATTAAGGTTAAGAACCGACATATTTTGCACGCGCAGACCAGGGTCGCTCAGGAGCGGCTCCCGGCCGGCACCGAGGCTCGCACGAACGATCTCATGTTCTGCGGGGCGGCGGCCCGCGCAACTTCCGGATAGTAAAAGGATTGGTAGCGGTCCCCCAGAATCAAAGCGCGTTGGTCGTATTTGCGGATGATCTGGCGCGTCAAGGCGCCGAGGCAGGATCAAGGATTGAAGCCTGGCCGGAATCACGGCCGGGCCAGCCTGTAAGGGCTGCCGTGAGCAGCAAAATCAAAAGTGCAATGGGAAACCGCCTCCTGCGCTCTTTCACCTGGTATCCCCCATCAGCTTTTTTAACCAGGGAACGCACGCCAGGAGCAGCAGGGTCGCGACAAGAACCCAGAAAGACTGGTAGAGGAAAAAGCGCGCGAGAGCAGTTCCATCGGTCGAACTGAATTCGGCTGCAAAAACACCGGCGAGCTTGTTCCCAAGTGCCGCCGCCAAAAACCAAATCCCCATTACCAAGCCCAGCAGCTCGGCGGGCGCGAGTTTGGTCATAGTGCTCAGACCCACGGGACTGAGGCACAGCTCGCCGATTGTTTGTAAAAAGAAAAGCCCGACAATCCAGAGCGGACTTACGGCGTGGCTTACGGTCAGTTTAGCGGCGGGGACCATCAGGAGAAACGACAGGCCGAGGAAGACCAATCCCAACACGAACTTGATCGGCGCCGAAGGCTGGCGGTTGCCCAATCGCACCCATAGCCAGGCGAACATGGGCGCGAGCAGGATTACAAAGAGCGAATTGACTGATTGAAACCACGCGGAGGGGAATGGACTGTCCAAGCGGAGCTTCCAGCCAAGCAAATTAAAAACGCCGTCATTGGGCAGATGGCGATTGGTCAATTGATCGGCAAAGAGGGAGATGGTCGAGCCCGCTTGCTCGAAAATGGCCCAAAAGACAAGGGCCGCCAGAGAAAACACTAGCACGGCCGCGATGCGTTTGGCGTCGGAGCCTCTTTGGAGACTGAACCAAAAAATTGCTCCAATTGGCGCCACGACATAGCCATAACGAAGCCATTCGAACTTGGGGTTCGTATCAGAGATACGGGAAACCCCGAAAAGCGCGGCGGCGCCAAGCAGTACCAAGCCCAGTTTGCCCCACGGACGCGGGCCTTCCTTTGCAGGGGGGCCGCCCACTGCCGCCAGGCGGTGCCCGGCCCAAAGGTACGCCACAAGTCCGATAGTCATGCCGACTCCGGCGGCGGCGAATCCCCAATGCCAACTATGCAGAGGATCGCAGCCCCAAGCCGCTAACGAGGATTTAAAGGTCTGACTTTGCGCGAGCCAGCCGGTTATTAATGGCGCGACAAAGGCTCCGATATTTATGCCCATGTAAAAGATTGAAAACCCAGCATCACGACGCGGATCGCCTGGGGCATACAAGCTTCCGACCATTCCGCTCATGTTAGGCTTGAGGAGGCCCGTGCCTATAACGATTACCAGCAGGCCCATGTAGAAGGCTGTTTCCGAATGCATGGCCAGCGTGAAATGCCCCAAGGCTATGACAATCCCGCCATATAAAACCGATAGGCGAGCACCGAGAAAATTGTCGGCAATGAACCCCCCGGGGATCGAAACCATATAAACGCTCATCGTGTAGGTTCCATATATTAAGGCAGCGCGTTTCGTGTCATAGCCCAAGCCACCCGAAGCGATGGGCGCGACCATGAACAAAACAAGCAGCGCCCGCATGCCGTAATAACTGAACCGCTCCCACATCTCGGTGAAGAACAAGAGATAAAGACCGCGGGGGTGGGCGGTTGAAAGCCCCTGGGCTGGCTCGCAATCAGGCTTGGTCACGGTTTGAATAGTTTTGCCCTCACCAATTCCGGCAGATATTTCACCGGGATGGAGCCGTTCTCCAACACGGCTTCATGATAGCGGCCCAGGATAAATTTGCCGCCCAACTCGCGCTGGATGGCCTGGCGCAAACGGTAGTGCGCCATGCGGCCAACAAAATAAGTGGAAAGCTGACACGAACTTTGCTTGGCCCGAATAATTTTCAACCTTGCTTCTCCCTCGGATTGGAACGCGCGTTTGGTGAGGAATTCCAGCGCCTCCTCATCGGTCATGCTGGCGCAATGCATTTTGTGGTCAAGAATGGCGTTAGCCACGGCGCGCAAGTAGAACTTGAGTTGAGTAAGACGCAAGGCCAGGCCGCCCTGCCCATAACCCTGATCGAGCATGGTTTGCTCGGTGTAAACCGCCCAACCTTCCACGAAGACGCCTGACTCAAGCACCTTGCGAATGAGAGACGGATTTCGGTTCGCATATTCCAGTTGGACATAATGGCCCGGGTAAGCCTCATGGATAGTGAGAATTTGGAGCATGTGACTGTTATATTCCTCCAGGTAACTCTTAATGCGGGCTGCGTCCCAATCTTTCGGCGGGGGGCTCACCGCGTAGTAACCGGTCGCCAGGGGATCCAGCGGTGGGGGGGAGTTCATGTAGGCGGTGGCATCGCCGCGCTTGAACTCCGGCATTTCGATGATTTGGCAACGGTCTGGATTGGGCAAGCGGAGTAGGTCGCGGGCCGCGATAAACCTTTTAATTTCGGCCACCGTTCTTCTCGCATCGCGAGTCAGGTCTTCCGGCTTGCCATGCTCTTGGGCGGCGGCGCGCAGCACTTGATGGAGGGTAAAGCGGCGCCCCTCCACATCCTCCGGCGGAAGGGGTAACGCCGGATAATACCGGCTCCAAAGCTGGCGGGCGATGACGTACATGTCGCGCTCAACCCGGGTAAACTCGGACTCAGCCTCCGCCAGGACCTGGTCGGCAGTCAACCCCGCATCCAGCGTCAATTCCAGCTTTCGCGCGAACTTTTCCCGTCCGATGCGCCACTCGCCTTTGGCGCGCGGCAACAGTTCGTTTTCCAAAAACTTTTGGTATTCCTTCAGACACGCGCTGACAGGTTGCGCCGCCGCTCTCAAGGCGCTGGCTTGACGGGTTTTCCCCGCGACGTCGAAGAGGCCCTGCTCGTAAAAAGCAATAGCGCCACGATTCTGCCGGATAGCGGTTTCGGTGTGGACCTGCGGCGGGTTCTTGAGGCTCTGGCGGGCCGCGGCGACCACTCGTGGGATGAGGGCCATCCGAGCTATGCCATTGGCCACATTGGTTTCTTTGGGGAGCGTGGATTGCGTCAGCAGCAGATAGACGCTGTCGTTGATGTAGCTGTTATAAACGCGGGGATCCTCCTCGAATGGGTGTGTGTTCTCCTCGAGCCAGAGCGAACGAGTTAAATCATGTTCGAGGATTTCAAAATCGATTTGGGCGGGGCGGGACAGTTTCTGGTAGTCCACTTGTTTGGGCAACTCGGCCAACGTTTTGCGCGCCTGTTCTGCCCACCGCGTGCGGGCTCCCGGCGAGAGGTCGTCCAGCATTGAGTCAAAGCGATGGTCCCCCCGTTGCGTTGCCTCCATGGGCTGTTGCCGAAAGGTTTCCTCAAGATGTTGCTTGAAAAAACCAACAAGCTTCGCGTCTGCATCCTGCGCCAGCGCGGGCCTCGCGCCTATCCAGCACACAGATAAGACCACGGCCACGTGAACGATCATATTCATTCGCTTCATGAAGCCTAGTGTTCCGAAATTCCCCAGCCGACTCAAGGCCGAATGAAAGAGGTTGCAGAATTTGGGCCCGTTGGGATTCATGTGTCGGAATGGTGGGTAATGACAAGCCCGGAAGGGTGGACACCGAACGAGTGACCCGCAAAACAAGTTCCAGCAGTTAGCTAAGGGTCGCAACAGCGAGTTGGGGGCAGCCGCTCTTATTCATCGGTCCGTAACCCGCAAAATTGTGCTTCCCAGCCGACGCTCCTCTGTATATATCGATTAGGCGATGCCCATCGAAAAAATCATTGTTCTCGAGGATGACCTGGTCGTCCGTAAAAACCTGGAGCAACAGTTGCGCTATAAACGCTACGATGTCGCTTCGGCCAGCACTATTGCCGAAGCACAGGAACTCCTCACTAAGGACAATTTCGATCTGATGATTGTGGACGTGCGGTTGCCCGATGGAAAGGGCACGGACCTCTTGAGGCAGCTTCAGACCCGGCCAGTCAAACCATTGGTGGTAATGATCTCGGGCATGGGCACGGTCGAGCTCGCCGTGGAATGCATGAGCGGGGGAGCCTTTACTTTTCTGACTAAACCCTTTTCGAGCGAGCAACTCGCCGTTACCCTCAAGAAAGCCGAAGAGCACACGCAACTGGTCAAGGTCAACCAATTTTTAAGCCATGCCGAAGATGAAGATTCCGGCTATGAATTGCTTGGCAAAAGCCGGCCCATCGAGGAGTTGCGCCAATTGATTCGCAAGGTAGCCCGCACTCAGGCGACGGTTCTCATTCAGGGGGAAAGCGGCACCGGCAAAGAGTTGGTCGCCCGCGCGCTTTATCGGCAAAGCCCTCGTGCCAGCGCGCCTTTTATCAAGGTGAATTGCGCCGCCATCCCGGAGAACCTGATTGAAAGCGAGTTTTTCGGCCATGAAAAAGGCGCCTTCACGGGCGCGTTGAACAAACGGGAGGGACGGTTTGAATTGGCCCATGGGGGCACGATTCTGCTGGATGAGATCAGTGAGATTTCGCCACAAGTTCAGGCCAAGCTTTTGCGAGTCCTGCAGGAACGCGAACTCGAGCGGGTGGGTGGAAACCGCACCATCAAGGTGGATGTCCGCGTCATTGCCACGACCAATCGCCATTTGGAAGAGAGTGTCGAACGGAAGGAATTTCGCCAGGATTTGTTTTTTCGTCTGAATGTGGTGCCGATGTGCGTGGCTCCGCTTCGGGAACACAAAGAAGATATTTCCCTGCTCGCCGATCAATTCCGGCAAAGATTCGCGCGCAAGCATGGGGTAGAAGTCCTCGGCATCTCGCAGGCTTGCATGAAAGCTCTGGAAAACCATTCCTGGCCAGGCAATGTGCGGGAGCTGCAGAACGTCATCGAAAGGGCGGTGATTCTTTGCACCGAAGGGGCGGGTCTGGAGTCCGACCATTTAGGCTTGGCCCAAAGAGTGGCTGGGACCCCTGGCGGCCACTCCAGCGAATTCTGCACCCTCAGCCAACTAGAGAAACGGCACATTCTAGCCGCCTTGGAAAAAAGCAAAGGCAATCGGACTCACGCCGCCAAGCTTCTCGACATCAGCATCCGCACCCTTCGCAACAAGCTGAATGAATACAGCCATGGCCCAGCAAAGGCCACAGCCCACAAGGACGCAGATTAGTTCTGGCCGAGGAGAACTCTCTCCGCACGCAGCGACGCTTCCTGCGCTCCTGAAAAGGGCATTCTTGTCCAAGGAAATGACATCGCTCTCAAATGGCTGTCTTGGGAATGGGCGGCTTGGACACCAAATGTCCAGTTTTGGGACACTTTAGAATTTTGGTTGGGACAGACGTCTGTGCGCGGCACAGAATTCTCGAACCACCGGTTTCCTTCAGCCCAATCCTTCGACGGGGCGTTCGTTGGTTATCCGTCTATTTTATCGCCCGTTGGCGAAAACAACTTAAGGCCGCTCTGGCCATTCAGTCCCAAGGACAGTCTAGTGGGGTGGCCGATGCCTGCTTCATCCACCTTGACTGTCGCCGTTCGTCGAGAGGGTAGAGCAGAAAAAGCTTGCCAGTATTGAACAAATAGTGCCTCCGTCGACGCGCGAGATTCCCTCCCACGCCACTCTGCTCCTTCGCTGAACCACAACCTTCCCGCAGGTGCTCCGTTCTGCTCTTGCGCCTGCTAGAGGAACTACACCTGATCAAAATTCAGCGGAAAGATTCCCCGGCAAGAGGGTGTCAGCCGCCCTTTTCACCTTCTCATCAGCTTCACTCCTGACCCTCGCCTGAGACTTGTCCCATGGGGTGGCAGACCATCTGCTAAAGGCAGTTCACGATTAGAGAAAACAGTAATCAATCCTGAAAAAACATGATCAATAGTTCCAAAGTCTGTGCCGCACGAAAAGCGTCCCACCGCAAGGCGGGCGTTCCCAAAACGAATCTGCTTTGGCCCTCGCGCAGCCGCATCCGGCCAGGCAGCGCCACCGAAGCGGAGCTGGTGGAGAAATATATTCCATTGGTCAAAGGCGTTGTCGGTCGATTAGCGATGACACTGCCCCCGCATGTCGATGGAGATGACTTATACAGCGCAGGCCTGGGCGGTTTGCTCAACGCCATTCGCCAATACGACCCCACGGCTGGCACCGCGTTCGAGACCTATGCCCGATTGCGGATTCGCGGGTCAGTTTACGATGAGTTGCGCCGGATGGACTGGGTGCCGCGATCGGTCCATACCAAAGCGCGCAAAGTCCAGGGCACAATGCAGACCATCGAACAACGGCGGGGCCGGGCTGCCACCGATCAGGAGATGGCCAAAGCGTTGAAAATTTCGGTCAAGGAATACCATCAATGGCAGGAAGAGATTCGTCCCGCCACCTTCGTGTGTCTGGATGCCTCCTTCAATAGCGAGTACGACGATGCCGTTTCTCAATATGACAGTTTGGCCGACCCCCGTCAGGAAAGCCCCATGGATGGCACTTTCCGTCGTGAATTGGCTCGGCTCATCACGGAGCGATTGCAACAATTGCCTGAAATGCAGCGCAAAGTGCTGGCCCTGTACTACTTTGAGGACATGCGGCTGCGGGAGATCGCGGAGGCTTTTGGACTGACTGAATCCCGCATCTGTCAAATCCACGCTCAGGGGATTCTAGCCATCAAATCCTATCTGCAAAAATTCGACCCCTATTTCGCTAATGGCCGCGCCGCTTGATTATTTCGGCGGACGGAGAAGGTTCAGACCAGAAACGCAAGACTCTGATTTAGAAGCCCTTGCCGGACGAATAGAGCACCTGAAAGCTTCTTTGTCAAGCCAAATTTTTACTGGTGGCATAGACTTTGCTTGGCAATGGGATGATGAGTGATAAGCTGTATCATGCCGTGCTGTCGCGGGCGAGAGATGTGCCATTTAAGAAGGCTGAATAAGACTGACCGAGATGATTGTGACGTTGCAAAATTTAATTGAAGCGCTCCGCAACGAGCTTCAGCAATATGGGGAAATGCTGGCCCTCCTTGACCATCAGCAGGAACTGGTCGAGTTGCAGGGAGGCGATGACCTCGTCCATTCCATCTCCGCCATTGACACTCAGAGCGCAGCCATCCAAGCCGCCCGATCCAACCGGCAAGTCGCTCAATGGGACCTCGCAGAAAATTTGGGCCAACCGCGCGGTTCGGCCTTTGCCCATTTGGTTCCCTTGATGCCCGACCACTACCGCCCCCTGGTCAAGGCGCTCATCCAGGAAAACAACGAACTGCTGTTGCGCGTTCGTGAACGTGCGCAAGAGAATCATCTACTCCTCCGCCGCTCCCTGGAAAAAATGCAGCAATTCATCACGACCCTGGCCCCCCAGGATCATAGTGTCCCCGGGAGGCGCGACGAAGACTCGCTGAGCGCGATCGAGCCAGGACCTTGCCTTTACGAAGCGATCATCTAGCTATGCTAATTCTATCACGCAAATTGAACGAAAGCATCGTCATCGACGGGCGGATCATCGTCAAAATCCTGCGCATCGACAAGGACACCGTGAAGCTGGGCATTCAGGCCCCCGCTGAACTCCCCGTGCATCGCGAAGAAATTCACGATGTGATTCAGAAGAGCAAACAAGCCTCGATGCAGGCGGGCCAATCGACCCTTCCCAAGGGGCCCATGGCCCAACTCACTCCCGTCCCGGAAGACCCAGATCCGGCGTCCCGGAATCCAAACAAGGGAAAATAAGCCCGGTCAGTTTCGAGCCTGCTCCCAGTGTTTGGGCCAGCAACTCCGGCGACAAATTCCGCCAGATCGGAGGGCCGCAGGATTGCTCCCAGTCTTGCGAAAGATCAGCCGGAGTGGATGGTAGCATTGTTTCACTTCACCCTACTGGTTTTACTCACCAAAACCCTGCCACGGTGTTATTGCTCCATCCATTACACACTTGTAATGCTTGGGTTTTGAATATTTCCCTGCCACCATAGTCAGAGGACCAGTAGTGAAGATGAATATGACTGGAACATTCGAAACGCTGGCCGATTCCGAGGGTTTGTTTTTGGCGGCTCCAATGCGAGGCCAAATGGAAGCGGAGCTCGAACATTTAAAGGAGAGGCTGCTAAAGCCTGTGTTGCAAACCATTGGGAACACTCAGCTCGTCAGCGAACTCTCCTGGGCCGCCAATGAAGCGGCGGCGCTCGCTTGGTTTACCATTTGCCCAATCCTCGTGCTCCCTGCGCTGCTCGAAGAAAAAATCCGCGCTGCTTTAAACAAATGGGAAAAGCAGCAAAAGGTTCGCCAGCGATAGCTAAATGCCGGGAGTTGAGAAATACTTTAACGAAATTCAAAACAACCCCCCCCGAATGCAAAAAGGACCGGGCCTTAAGGAGCCGGTCCTTTTTCTTTCCACCGGAGACTAAAGGCGCATCTTAAAGGCCGTGTCGGGACTCGGAATGCGCGCGGGCAGGTAAACGTTAAAAACCGTTCCATGGCCCACTTTCGTGTGCGCGTGCAAGGCTCCATTGGCTTCCTTCAGCAGTCGAAGCACGATACAAAGGCCTAGTCCGGTTCCGTTCTTGCGGCCTTGAGTGGTGAAATAGGGTTCGAAGATTTTCGGCATCACTCCCGCCGGAATACCCGTGCCATTGTCCTGGACCGAGAGAGCGAGCAGGGGCGCAGTATTCCGAAATCCCTCACGATTGATGAATCGATCTTCCGGCCCATCTTGAAAATGGGCAAGGTCCAGCGGATTCTGCAATAACTGCGCCGCAATTTCCACCTTGTGATGCTGGGGAGTGCATTGAAAGGCATTGATGGTCAGGTTAAGGAGGATCTGAATCAAATCTGTGCCGTTGATCGCTACCGTCACATCCTCGCTTAAGGGCTGAATGAGAAGTTGGTTATGTTTGACACTGGGATGGACGCGCAACAATTCTCCAAGATCTGCTAAGATCTGGTTGATCCAGACACGGGCGTTGTCGCTCGGGTTTTGGCGGAGAAAACTCAGATACCGGCGCGAAATCTCGATGCAGTTAGTGACCTGGCGCGTGATGCGCTTCAGATGATCCTTAACCGATTCCAATTGCTCGCCATCTATCTGAGTTTCCTGCCCAACGCTTTGGTTGATAAATTGGAGCAGGCCCGAGATGACGGTGAGCGGACCATTGATGTCATGAATGATGCTGGCATATATTTCCCCGCGCGTGCGAACGATTTGCTCCTCTAATTTCTGCTGCTGCAACTCGGACTGCAGTTTTTGCAGCTTCTCGGCATTGTTGCGGAGTTCACTGCCCAGGGAACGCCGTTCCATAGCGTTGGCGACGGCAGCCCGCATGGTGGTGATATCGAAGGGCTTGTTGAGGTAATCGCAAGCGCGCAGCCGGAGCGCCTGCCGGATGGTCTCGGTCGTTTCGAAAGCGGTCATCATCACGACTTCGATGCTGTGATCGACAAACTTCAACCGTTCCAGGAGTTCGATGCCAGACATGCCGGCCATGCGGATGTCCAACACTGCCACATCGATCCTGTTCTCCTGGGCCAGTTGGATGGCCGTCGGACCATCTCCCGCCAGAAGCAATTGATAATCATCCTTAAAGATTACCCGGAGCGACTGCCGGGGACCGTCTTCATCATCAACGATCAACAGGGTGGGTTTTCGGGCGGGCCGGCCCGGGTCGGTTTCCGGAGAGCCGTTTGTCTCTACTGGCAACAATGTCAACATGGTCGGATTCGGTTCACCCAAAGATGAGTTTATCAGTCAAGTTTGCAAGCACAACGGTAGCCACATCTTGCACAATTCGCATTTCCCTACAAGAAGAATCGAAAAAGACAGGACCGAGTAGCCTCGGGAATGGCCGCTATTGAGTTTCGAGTGGCAAGGAAATGCGCACCACGCCATGCTCACCATTGTGGGCAGCCCCAATCACGATTTTACCGTGGTGCGTTTCGACGATTTTGCGGGCTACCGTCAAACCCAGGCCGAGCCCCACGTTCCGTGTGGTGAAAAACGGATCGAGCGCTCTTTTCGCATCTTCGGGCTTAAAGCCCGCGCCATTGTCCTGGATTTCCAAGTGCAGCCAATGAGAGCCGTTGGCGTTGGTTTCGGTCTCAGTCCGGATGCCGACCTTGGCCTCGGTGGGATTTGACTGAAGGGCGTTCAAAATGATCTCCGCCAAAGCATGTTTCAGCGCCGCCCGGTCCCCGGCCAGGATAATCGGGGGGACGCCGCTTTCCGGCTTTTTGGCGGACTTGACCGGTTGATGCTTCTGGGCTTCCTGGAAGGCGTCGTCAATCAGGAGGGCAAGGGGAAAAACTTCTTTCGAGAGCACACTGTCGCGGGCCAGAAACCGCATTTGATTTATCAAGCGCGAAATTCGTTTGACGCCATCGGCCAGGGCAATATCCAAGGAGGCGCGAAACTCCGGATCTCGATATTTATCGGCCAGCAATTGTTGATGGGTGGAAAGGGGCACCAACGCATTGCCAATTTCATGAGCCAGCCGATCGGCCATGGTCTTGACCAGGCGCAAGTTGGCCGCTTCGATTTCGAGTTGCTGCAACTGTTCGGATTGCGTTCGATCCTCCACCATGAGCAGCACGGAGTTGGGAAGCGCCAGATCACTCTTTTGGAATGGCACAATCGTGATTTGGTAGGTGCTGTTGGGCGCGTCAGGTGGTTGAAAGCGAAAGGGAGCCAAACCAGTGCCTGTCCTGAGCACCTGGTAAATCTTGCTCCCGAGCACCTGGGGCAGATCCCCAAACTCCAAATCGGCCTGCCGGTGTCCCGGGCGGGCAAAATACTGGCGTGCCATCTTATTCGCGTGGAGAACGGCCAAATCCCGGTTGACCACCACGCAGGCGCTGCTCAATTCGCGCAAAATGTCTGCCATCATTTCGTGATTCGCCGCTAACTGATCGTGCAACCAGATATTTTTGATGGCCAGGCCCAGTTCTTCGAGGAGATGGAAAATCAATTGCAGTTCCCCGTTGGCCAGCGGCTCTCCCGTCACCCGCCCGTCAAATGCGGCCACGCCGATCAAGGTTTCGCGGTCCAGGATGGGAATGGCGACCTGGGCGCCCAATAATTCAAACTCCTTCTGCACGCCAACGTCGTCCACCCCCTCTTCGCTCTCCCGTCGGAGAATGCGACCCTGACGAAAGAGAAAGCCGCCGATGCCTGTTTCAAAGGATAATTCAAAGTGTTCCAACAAGCCTGGCGGGAGTCCGATAGCGCACGCGGAACGCAAGGGCCGGCTTTGGTCCAGGGGAGCGCCGCCGAAGGCGCCGAACGGTTGGCGCAGAAAGATCGCCGCGCGGTTCACTCCGAGGATCTCGCGCAGCAGCAGCAAAAATTGCCGGAGCATCGCATCCGCCTTCAGAGAATGGGTCAGAATGCCCGAGAAATCGCGCAAAACTCCCAAAGCATGATGGGTATGGGTTGTCTCGCCTGACTTCTGTATGTCCCTCGGCTCACGAGGGCGGACTACCGGGGAGCGCGCGAGGGCCAAAGCAGTCGGGGAAGACGATCTTGTCCAAAGCCTGTCCAGCAGCACATTGAGCATGCGGCCTCGCACTGGTTTGCTCAAAACATGGGCTACTCCTTGCAGATAAGCCTCCTCCTCCCATTCCCAGGTTTTGACCCCAGTATAGACCAGAATGGGGCAATTGGGAGCCAGGCGGCGCACCTTTTCAATCGCCCACATTCCCTGCACTTGAACCGATTCCACATCAAGCACGCAGGCGTCGATCATTCGTGGCCCAAGCAGCGGCTCTGCTTCCTCAATATTCACCCGATGCATGACACGATAATGCTCAGGATTGAGCGCGGAACGAACCATTTCCGCGCATTCTGGATGGGAGGCTAACACCAGGAGCGTCTTCATCGCAAGGGCGCTCCGGCCCGATTCTGTAGGCTCAAGAAAGTGTTGCTGGGATTAAACGACAAATCCACATCCCTAATAATGTCAGATTGTTCGCTGCTGGCAATCTTTTCATTAACGGCCTGCTTCGATTCCCGCAGAACCGTCCGCGACTGGGTAGCATGCATGCTGTCTGAGTGCCCGATTATTGTTCTAGCTGTTGAAAATACAATAATCCGCTTCTGTCAAATCACAACCGAGGCTGGTACAGCCGGGCCTGTCTGGGAAAGCACTCCTTTGGGTTAAGGGAAACCCCTATCTTCACTGACAATGCCAGCGCGGCCGGCTCCCTCTCCTCCCGCCGAGGGAGCAGAGGGATGGGAGGGAGGGTCATCTTCCTAACGGTACGCATTGACCTTCGCAGGTCGAATTTCGCGGGCTGATCCACTGAACCGTAGCAGCCGATGTGAATCGGCTCTGATCCATTCGGGGAAAATAGTGAGCCGACTCACGTCGGCTGCTACGAGGTGCATGGAGAGGGAGAGGATTCGCGGTCCCGGGATGTCAAAAGACCGTTTTGGGCAATTCTATTGCGCGGTCAGCAGTTTTTCCCAAAGCGTGTCGTTGAGCAGAATCTTTTGCAGAAACTCCTGATTCTGCTCGGTCTGGGGTTGGTTGGGATTAATGGGCAGCCGGAGGGTAAAGGTGGTCCCTTGACCCTCATCACTCTTGGCTTCAATTTTGCCACCATGATGGTGAACGATAAAGTAGCAGGCCATGAGATTGATGCCGTACTCCATCGGAGTATCCGTGCGCACGACAAATGGGTCGAAAATCAAACGCAACGCTTCCTTCGGCAATCCCGGGCCGTTATCGTGGATTTCAACGTGGGCTTCGGCATTTTGCCCAGGTGATTCAGAGCCCATTTTGGCCGAGATGGTGATCTGGCTTCCAGCGGGCAGGCTGACAATTTCATCTTTGAAGAGGAGTTCAAAGAGACGCCAAAATTTCGGCTGATCCACCGTGAGGTGGGGGAGCGATTCAGGAATATTGTTTTCCACTCCAATGTTCTTGGCGGCGAAGCTTTCAGCCATTTTTTCGAGCACTCCCGCGACGACTTGACGTAACTGGACCTGGTCCTTGAAAGCGAAGGTCGGATTTTCAGAGGCCACCCACAAATCTTTGAGCATGTTGTTTATTTTGCCAACCTGCCCTTGAACGTTCTGATAATATTCCTTCCAAAAGTCCGGATTGCGCAGACCGGCGAGGTCAAGATTTTCTTCCTGTAATTTGGCCGGGGCCAAATCGAGGAAGGTCTTAACCGCGACTAAAGAATTCCGAATATGGTGGCTCATGCCTGCCGCCAGCAAACCCAGGCTGACGATGCGATCGGCAATCATGATGTTGTGCAACACTGACATCTTCTCCCGCAAAAGTTGATCACGCTCCCGCTGGACTATGAAAAACTCCAACCCGCGCTTGAGAGTTGCTTCCAGTTGAGGCGGATCCCAGGGTTTGCCGACGTATTTGTAGATGGCGCCGGTATTGACGGCGGCAATGGCCGCCTCCATGTCCGAAAAGGCCGTGGCCAGAATCCGAATGATGCGCGGGCGAAGCTGGCGGGACTTCTCCAGGAGCCAGACCCCTTTTTCGCCGGGCATGCGCTGGTCGGTCATGAGGAGACCGATCTCGTCCTTGTGCTCCTCCAGAATCTTGAGGCCATCCTGAGCATTCGCGGCGGTGAAAATGCGAAACTGATCCACAAAGGCGCGCGCGAAGTATTTCAACGATTTCTCCTCGTCATCCACATAAAGGACGGCGAATTTCTTGTAATCGTAGAGACTTTGCGTATCGGTATCTGTTTTTATCATAGTTATCCTTTTGCCGGAAATTCCAGGGTGAATTCACAGAATTGCCCTCTTTCGCTTTTGACCAATATCCTGCCGTCGCACTCCTGGACGATCCGGTAACAGATGCTTAATCCCAGCCCCATTCCCTCGCCGACATCCTTGGTGGTGAAAAAAGGATCGAAAATTTTGTCAAGATTCTGCGGTTCGATGCCTTCGCCGTTATCGCGAATGACGAGCGAGCTTTTTCCCGCCTCTTCACGGCCCTCGATCCAGATGGTGGGCTTTTCGCCATCCATCGCTGGTTTCGTTTTCAAAGCATCAATCGAGTTTTGCAACAGGTTAACGCAGACCTGAATCAGTTTATTTTTATTGGCCCAGATCGTCTGGGTTTCGGACACTTTTTGCTCGATCTGGATTTTGTCTCTATATTCATGGCTGAGAAAGCGCAGCGCGCAGGTGACCAACTCGCAAACATCAACCTGATCGATCTGTTCGTTTTCGCTGTGGGAGAAAGAGCGCAGATCCGAAACAATTGTCTTAACCCGTCTAATCCCCTCCTCGACGTCCTTCAGGACCTCGGCGTATTCCTCCTGCTGCTCTGGAGCGAGGTATTTGCCTTTGTTGCGCAACGTGTAAAGGCCGGTGGTGGCAAAATTCAGGGGATTATTGATTTCATGAATGATGCCGGCGCTCATTCGGCCCAGCGAAGCCAGCTTTTCCGTTTGAACCAGTTGTGTCTCCGTATCCTTGAGCTGTTCGATGGTGTTTTCGAGCACAGTGTTCTGTTTGGATAGCTTGCGCTGATAATGATAGGACTCTACCAAATTTTTGATTCGCACATGCAGTTCGGTCGTCGAAAATGGCTTAGCCAAAAAGTCGCTTGCCCCAACTGATAGCGCCTTCAACTTGGTCTCCTCATCGGCCCGGGCCGTGAGCAAAATAATGGGGATGCTCTGGGTGCTGGTCTTCTCGCGCAATTCCTTGCACGCCTGCAATCCGTCTTTTTCTGGCATCATCATGTCCAACAGGATAATGTCTGGCAAAAACTGGCTGGCCTTCTCGATGGCTTGTTGCCCATCTACCGCTTCCAGGACCTGGTATTGAGAGCTAAGTTGAGATTTGAGGAACCGCAGCATGTCCGGCTCATCATCCGCCACCAGCACTTTGGGCTGGTCACTGTTGTGGCGAGTAGTTTCCACCGGCTTAAGCGCATCCTGGACGGCTGTCATCGCCGGGAACAATTCCGCCCGCCGGTACAAATTGCTGAGCCATTCTTCGGAAGTGACGGTTCCGTTTTGATTGTTCGCGCTCTGAGCGGGGTTGGCCTCCCACATATCGCCTTTTGGGCTGGCTGCCAGTTCTGCTTTAAGATAAGGTAGCCGGATGGTAAAGGTGGTGCCTTTGCCTTCCTGACTTTCGACAGACACCTTTCCCTGCTGGATTTCCACGAGTTCTTTCACCAACGCCAAACCAATCCCCACCCCCTGGTATTTTCGACGAGCAGAGTCATCCGCCTGCCAGAAGCGATCGAACACATGAGGTAAGTTCTTTTGGGAGATTCCCATGCCCGTATCTTTTACGCTGAGAACCAGTTCATCGCCTTGCTTTTCTGCGCGGATATCTATTCGCCCTCCGGCCGGGGTAAATTTCAAGGCATTGAATTGAAGGTTCAGAATGATTTTTTCCAGCTTATCACGGTCAGTTTGCACCACCTCGACCTCGGGAGCGACCCAGGTTTCCAGTTGGATCCGCTTGTCATTAGCCATTTGACGGGCTGCGCTCGCTAAACCCTTGATAAATTCACCAAGATCCAGAGACTCGCGTTTCACTTGCATGACTCCGTAATCGCTCCGAACCAAATCCAGGAGATCATTAATTAATTTGAGAAGGCGCATGCCGTTCGACTGCATCGTGACCAGCAAGTTTTTGCTCTCGTCATCCAGCGATCGATTGAAACGCTGAAGCAGCGCTTCCAGCGGGGCTAGTAACAAAGTCAACGGCGTGCGTAACTCATGGCTGATATTCGCGAAAAAGCGGCTCTTGACCTGATCGAGTTCGAGCAGTTTGCGATTATTCCCTTCGAGCTGTTGGCGGCTTTGATCCAATTCGAAGCGGAGTTCGAATTCGCGGAAGCGGAGGCGATTATAAAAAAAGCCGCCGATCAGCACGAAGACCCCGGTGACAAAAAGAAAATAGATGTTATTGCCAAAACCGCCAAAATTAAAGGATCCAATGGGTTGTTTGACAAACCAATAGAGTACGCAGGCCCCCAGATACATTCCCATTACCTCCAGAAGAACCACGACACTGTCACGCAGCGTCCACCGCAACACGATGACCGCGCCGAGCAAAACGAGGTTGAGTCCCGCATAGTAGGGAGAATCGGCTCCATCCGTGCTATAAATCATGCAGGAAATAAAAAAGCTCGGTAACGCCGGTAAAATGAGGCCCAGGATGCGATAACGCCTCGAGCCCATCGGGGTTTTTACAAACCACCAGATGAAAAAAAGCAGACCGGAACAGAGCAGTCTCAGCTTCAAAAAATACCCTGCCTGATCCGGGTAAACAAAGTAATCCAAAACCGAGCCAGCGGGCATGAAGATGAGCGCGAGCATGCACGCCACCCGATAATTTTGAATGCGGACGATTCTCTCATTTTCCAGAAAGGCATCCTGAGCGGCGGTCGTTTTGATGGGAGATTGGTCAGGCATTTCCCAGTTTTCTAACTTGAAGAAAAATATTGACTCCGCTGGGTTCCGCGACCACCGAGGATGATTCAGGGGAGGCGGCACGAGGCTTGAGTGAAGCCATTTGCTTGCCGTCCCTATGAATCAGATTCCAGTCCACCGAGTATTCCATCCAGTTCCGGCTCGGGTTGGACTCATCCAGGTTCGTCGCCATCAAAAGCCCGCCCGGAGCCAGCATGCCGTAAAACATATTCAGCAGTCTCACACAAACATGGTCGGGCAAATAATCAAACAGGCCGGCACAATAGACAAAATCATAATCGGCTGCCGAGTAGGCTGAAATGGGCTTGGCCGCTTCTTTCAAAATCTGCGACACGGATCTTTTGCACAGTTGCATGGGCGTGTTTCGATGATGTTTTTGTTTTATTTCGTTCATCACCATGTTGGTGTGGGCCAGGGTTTCCTCATTAAAATCAACCAGGGTAAACTGCGCTGTTTGCGAAAGATCGTCCTGAACGAGAAAATCCTGCACCTCCTGGGCGGAACCGCAACCAAGGTTGAAGACTTTGACGGGCCGGTTCCCGCGCCGCGCGCGGCAGCTCTCTTCCCGCAGGCACTCGTGAAGCCTGGTAATGCGATTGCGATGCGCCACGACCGGCGGAGTAGTCAAAAAGAACGTGTTGAGAATCTTGGCAAAAACAGAACCCCCCTCGCACGGATCCCGGACCATCATGTTGACCATCTCATAATCGCCGGCATAACCCAAAGGCTTTTGAAAGGTGCGATACATGAAAGGAGCGCACAGGACGAGCGGATGGAGTTGCCGTTTGACGTACGTTCGATGCGCCGGCCTCAATTCGGGTTCAATGCCCCTGCATGCCTCCTCAAAACGCCCAAACAAGCCGCCGAGCAGCAAATTGATCGGCCCTTGCAACGCATGGATTGCCTCTCGTTCGATCTGTTGCCTGTCTCCGGAGGGCTGCGAGCGGACGTCCAACTCGATTTGCTCCAGCCAGCGCCGCAAATCCATGAGGAAAATTTGCATATCTGCCACGACTATTTTAAACGCAGGGAGGACATGGAAGGCCTTTTGAGAAACTCGGATAAATCGTTCGAAGCCGGCCTGCAACCCCTCCGTTTGGTTTTGAGACGAAAGGAACTCCGAGTCCAGCCATGCTTCTTCGAGGGTCGCTTCCCCAATGAGGGCGCTGCCGGAATTGATCACACCACTCACCACGGCTCGCCCCGCGTAAACCAACTGATCGTCAATTCTGATTTTGAAACCGCTTAAGACCTCCGACATCTGCAGAATGAGATTGGGCGTATAGAGTTCGAAGGCCACCTGATGTCGTCCAAGTCGCAGGGGGGTCGCGGTGAGCTCCAAGCCCTGGTTTGTTTGGAACGAAACCACACTGTCCCTAAACGTATCAGCTTCCATATTTGTTACCGCAACGCGAACGCAAGAATTTACTCCGATAAGCACAAGGGTAGCAAGTTGTAAGCCGTTGATGTCCTCACGCCCGGCCGCTAGTCCGGCGTTGACGGTCCCATTGGGAAGTCCAGACTGGCTTCTAAACCTTGGTTCAACATGTGCTTACAACACCAGGCATAAAGGCCAAAAGGCGCCGGAAAGTAAATAATGCATAGGAACAAAATGATCGCCACGTCGCCCGTCCTGAATTCCCGCATTCAAGCGACTCCAGAGGCCCCGTCATCTCTGGGCCGCTTCCTCATCGTCCTCGCCTCGGGATTCTTACTCTTGCTCCCGATAAGCGCGGCGGCCGTAGGCTCCCGGTTGCCCAACCAGGACCCGGAAGCGATTGCGCGGGGCAACGCCTTCGCGGCCACGGCTGATAACCCCTCCGCTATTTATTACAACCCCGCCGGAATTACCCAACTGAAGGGCCAAAACTTCGATGTCGGGCTCTACCTTGTTTCAGCCGGCATCAAATATGAATCCCCGAATGGACGCGTCTTCAAAGCGAACTCGGATTTCCAGCCCGTACCCCAAATCTATTACGTGGATTCTCTGAAGAACTGTCCCTTCTCCTTCGGCTTGGGCATTTATGCGCCCTTCGGTTTGGCCATGGATTGGGGGAACAATACCTCCTTCCGGACTCTTGCGGAAAAGGGGAAGCTTCTCTATGCCAGTGTCAATCCCGTCCTGGCGTGGCAAATCCTGCCGAGCCTTTCCGTGGGCGGAGGGCCAACCATCAATTATTCGAAGGTGGACTTGAAGAAAGGCATCGGTTTCGTCCCTAACGACCAATTCAAGTTTAATGGAGACGACCTCGATCTCGGTTTCAATGCAGGGGTGCGGTGGCAACCCCATCCGAAATGGGCCGCTGGAGTGAACTATCGCTCCAGCACTCTCATGAATTATCGCGGCGAATCGGAGCTTAGCCCTTTCAGCGGCCCCACCGCCACCAGCGCCAAACTCCAATTCCCCCAATCGGTTGCCGCCGGCATCTCCTTCAGACCGACCGAGGATTGGAACCTGGAGGTAGACATTGATTGGACGGATTGGGAATCTGTCAAGCAGGTCGTTTTCAAAGGAACGGCTGCCGGGGACCAGGTGTTCCCACTGAATTACAGATCCAGTTTCATGTACGAACTCGGCGTCACAAGACAACTTGGCCGTGGCTATTTAATCAGCGCTGGATATTTCTACAGTGAGAATTCCAGCCCCGATAAGAATTTCAACCCGATTGTTCCGGACGCGGACCTGCACCTTGGCAGCATCGGGTTTGGACGGAAAGGCAAGCGTTGGAACTGGGCCGCGGCCTATCATTTTGGTTATAATGCCGGGCGCGAGGTTAAAAACAATCAATCCATCTCGGCCATTGGTGAAACGGCTAATGGGATTTACCGCATTTTCAATCAGGCTTTCACCGTCTCCACCACTTTCAAGTTTTAGAAGGCCGAGTTTCCAAGCTGAAGCGAAAAAGGTTAAGCGGCGAGCCAAGGCACCGCAGGCATTTCCGGGGAAATCCAGGCCGCTAAAATACTGGCCAGGTCGAGCTCGATTTCTTTAACCCACTCCCTCACCCAGGTCTGGAGTACCGCGGACTCGGTAGTGAGATCCGGATGGGCCTGGATCGTAATGCTGAGTCGATTTTGAAAGGTGACGCAGCCGGCTCCAACCAATTGGCACCGCAACACCGGAGGGCAAAAAAGCCAGCCCCGCAAACATTCGGTCTTGCTGATTTTTTTTCCAGGATCCCAATCACCCAGATTTGAAAAGCTTCCCAGGTTCCATTGAGACATGCACCTTTCAGTGGCAACCAAATGCTTTCTCATTCCCGGGGAAAGGAACCGCCCAAGTTTGTAGGCATCCCAACTTGCCCAATGCTCTCCTCTGGCCAGGGCGTCATAAATCTTTTTATGGATATCCGAAACAGTTTCGTAGGATTGGAGCTTAATTGCTACATAACTCGAGTGGTTGTCAGTATCGCGGTCTCGCAAGACCTTGCCACGTAAGTTCACCGGTATCATCCAAGGCACCTCGGAAGACTCATCTTCCAGAAAAGGCCTAATCGCCCTCGTCAAGTGTTTCAGAAGAAATGAATTAACCGTCACCCCCGTTTTTCGGCACACCCGTCGTATTTGTGTGGTGACGCCCTCATCGAAAAGGTGCCAGGCCACCGCTGGTGGGGGTTGGCAAGGATTGGCCAGGACCGGGCCTTTCTCCATCGGCCTCCATTTAACCCTGTGTCGGGGACCCATGGATTTTAATGTTGATTTAAGAAGGGTGATCCTTGATGCAGAGGCTGGATGTTTTTGCTGGGGAAGACGATCGATCTCGGCGCCTCTCTGCCGAAGGAGCTGAGCCAACCCCCCGATCCCATCAACTTCCGTATGTCGAAGGAAAAACCATTCCGGTTCCACAGCTCCAAAAGGAACACATCCAAAGCGAATCCCTATGTACTCACCGAGTTCTTCGGCTGCCAGGAACCAGGGAGTGATGGGATCGTTTTTCGTATCTGACATAAGCGATTGTTATTTTATCGAACTAACAAACCTGAGTCAAGAGCGCCCGTTGCCTTACAAAGCCAATCAATATCGGCTTTCCAGCTTGGTTGAGAAGCTTTTCCGATGCCAAATGCCGGCTCCCCATGAAAACTCCCTTCATTTTTAGTTGTGGGATCATTTCGATGCGGCTTATCCTTGTGAGTGTTCGGTGCAGAAGATACTGGTATGCAACCGTCGCTTTCTCAATCGCCCCGGTGCTAAAATGAGAATCAGTCGTCACGCTCAATTATGTTGAACGACCGTCCAGCTAAAGCTGATGAGGGCTTGGATGGGCCTGTTTTCCTGGAAGGCCTCCCGGAATCTCAGGCCTGCGCCGTGGTGATGAGCGATGGGCAAAGAAAGCTTTGTGGTTTCAACCCTCAGGCCGAAAGCCTTTTCAAGTTACAGGCCGCCCACGTTGTCGGCCAACCCCTTGAAGTCCTGCCCCTTCCCCTCCAGGAGATAATTCAGGAAACCTTCGGGACACGCAGGGCGCAGGAGCGCCAAATCAGCCTTTCGAGGGTTGATTCCGGCGAGCTTGCCCTTCATGCCAGCACCATCATTGCTCCACTGGGCAAACACAAGTTCGGGGTCGTCGCGATCATAACTGATTTGACCCTCTCCAAAAACTTGGAAGAACAGGTGCTACACCTCGGGCGCGTTGCCAGCATCGGCACTCTTTCCGCCAGCATGGCGCATGAAATAAAAAATGCTCTCGTCCCGGTGCGGACCTTTCTCGACCTGCTCATCGAAAAAAACAAGGATGCCGACCTGACCGGGATTGTGAGCCGCGAAATTCGCCGCATCGATTCAATCGTCAGTCAGATGTTGCGGTTCGCCGGCCCGGCCAAACCGACGTTTGCCCTTCTTCACCTCCACGATGTTGTGGAGCAATCCCTCCGCTTGGTCGAGCACCAGCTTGCCGGCAAAAAGATCCGTCTGAAAAAATCGCTGGCCGCTTGCCCGGACTTGATCAGGGGAGACAGCTATCAATTAGAGCAGGCCTTTCTCAATTTCGTTTTCAACGCCCTTGACTCCATGGCCCCCAAGGGTGAGTTGTTCGTTGGCACGGATCTGCTCCGCCATTCTCCCGGCGCGCCCGCCGGCGAGGAAGGAGTCAAACTTCGTCTCCGCATCACAGATACTGGCATTGGCATTCCGCCGGAAAACATCGCGCGGCTGTTCGACACTTTTTTCACCACCAAAAAAAAGGGCACCGGACTTGGACTTTCTATTACGCGTCGGATTATTAAGGAACACAGTGGCACGATCAGCATCGAAAGCGAGATTAACCAGGGAACGACCTTCACCATCCTCTTTCCCTCCGCTGGAAAACTATAGAAGTGCCCTTCTGTGTCCGGTCCAACTCAAGGAAGGACGAGTTCCACGAGTCCCTGATCTCTTCAGCAATAGGGACTGGTGGAACTCGTCCTTCCGCCCCAGCAGGGTTCCGCCCTGGGATAATGAGAATTCCTGCGATGCCGTTGAACCTGATTGACCCGTTCACTGCTGATTCTTCCCGATGTCTGCCCGCCTGACACTTTCAATCGTAAGCGATATCCATTATGCTGGCGCGGCTGAGCAACAGCGCGGCGCTTTCTTTTTGGATTCGATCGATAATCCCGTCCGGCGCCTGGCCATAAAATTTTACCGCCATTATTTTTGGCAGCGCGATGCCTTTGCGCACAACCATCTTCTCGATCAATTTCTGAGCCAGTCCCCATCCCCTGATTACGTGATTGCCAATGGCGATTATTCCTGTGATTCGGCTTTTATTGGCGTGAGCGATCCAGCGGCTTACGCTAGCGCTGAGGAGTGCCTGCAAAAGCTGAGAAACCAATTCCCCGCCAACTTCGCGGCCACCTTTGGGGACCACGAACTTGGCAAAAAACCGCTTGGCGCGGATGTCGGCGGATTGCGCCTCGCCAGCTATCATCGGGCGCGCAGAGGTTTGGGTCTGCAGCCCTTTTGGATGGTCACGCTCGGAAATTATGTGCTCGTCGGCATCCTTTCCACACTCGCGGCCTTGCCGGTTTTTGTGCCGGAAATGCTCGCGGCCGAAGAGCCTGAATGGCGGGAGTTGCGGAGACAGCATCTTGAGGAAATTCGGCGCGCGTTTTCAGCTTTGAGGCCTCAACAGCGTGTGCTGCTGTTTTGCCACGATCCGACTGCTCTGCCCTTCCTCTGGCGTGAACCAGCAGTGCGCGAGAAGCTGCCGCAGATCGAGCGGACCATCATCGGCCACCTGCACTCCAGGCTCATCTTCTTCAAGAGCCGGCTCCTGGCTGGCATGCCCGTAATCAAGTTCCTGGGCCATACACCGCGCCGGTTGAGTTCGGCGTTGCGCGATGGGCAGTACTGGAAACCTTTCAAAGTGCTTCTCTGCCCGTCGCTCTCCGGAATTGAATTACTGAAAGACGGCGGCTTTTATACCGCCGAAATTGATCCTGAAGCTAACCAGCCGGCAACCTTCCAATTCCGTCGCTTGCAGCGACGATAAGCTTCATTTCAGGCAGCAGAACGATAAGGACGACGGGCGGCCGCATTACCGCACTCGAGCAGAACCGGTGGGCTTCTGATTAAATGTGTCGGCGAAGCAAGGAATCTGGCAAAACACGTTTGTGCAGCTTGCGCTCCTGTATGCGAATGTTGCTGCGCGGGAGGGCGTCGCACCCCCAGAAAATCCCGCCATCTCTCTCCATGAACCCCGTAGCAGCCGATGTCAGCCGGCTCACTCTTTTCGGAAGAAAGTTCAGAGCCGGTTCACATCAGCTGCTACCGTTGAGGGGTTCAAGACCCACCTGCGCGTCGAGATTTGGAGGTGGAGGCCTCCCCATGAACGAAGGGTTCCACTTCAATCCACCTGCAGGATGCGGTAGAAGCGGGGTTGGCCGGCGGCGGGCGTGTCGGTCCTGGAGGTCACGATGTCGGTGGCGAGGATGGCATCGCCGAGAGGGGACCAGGGGCCCGCGCCCAGATCGGAGGTGTAAAGGATGCGATAGCTTTTTCCGGGTTGCGATTGCCAGAAGAGCTTCACTGCCCCGCTCTCGCTGACGGTAATCGAGTTGAAGCGGGGAGCCGCGACGACTATCACCTTGATAGTTTTGGAGTCGCTCAATGGAGGTGAACCGGAATCGGTCACACGGAAGATAATTTGATTGGTAATGGTCGTTATGACTATGGGGGCGGTCCAGTTGAAAATTCCACTGCTGGCGTCGAGGCTCGCCCCAGCGGGCGCGGCATCCAGGCTGAAAGTGAGGATTTGCGGGGGCAGATCGGGATCGGTCGCACTGATAGTCAAGACGAGCGGCTGACCCGCGTTGATGACCTGGTCCGCAACTGGGGCCAGCACAGGCGGCTGGTTGACTTCGCTGACGATAATCGTGACCGTTTGCGCAGCGGTCAGAGGAGGCGAGCCGTCATCCGTCACTCGCACAATCATGGCGTTAGTGCTTGGCCCCTGGGCCTCCGCCGGGGTCCAGGTGAACACGCCATTTGGCGTGATGCTCGCGCCGGGCGGAGCGCCGGGGGCGAGGCTGAACGTCAAATGTTGCGGCGGATGGTCCGCGTCCGTGGCGGTGGCTAGGAAAGTGAGGAGCGTCCCTTCATCGACAACTTGCATCGGTATCCCGGCCAGCAGCGGGGTTTTGTTTACCGACGTTACATCGATGAGGATTGTTTGGGCGGCGGTTTGGGGGGGGATGCCATTGTCGGTTACGCGGAACGTGACAAAATAACTGCCCGGTGCCTGCGCTTGGGTGGGAACCCAGGATACTTGCCCGCTGACCGCATCGATGACCAGGCCATCCGGCGCCCCAGCATCAACGCTGTAGGTCAAAGTCTGTGCCGGAATATCTGGATCGAGGGCTGAGATTACGAAAAAGAGGAAGCCACCTTCCCCCACGTGTTTGTTGCTAATCGGCAGGAGCACTGGCGGCGAGTTCACCTCCTGAACCACAATGGTGACGATGGCAGTTGCGCTCAATGGAGGGACGCCGTCGTCGGTCACGCGGATGGTGATGATATTCGTAGTGCCGCCTTGAGTCTCGTCTGGGATCCACGTGAACACCCCGTTGGTTGGGCTAATCAAAGCGTTGGCGGGCGCGCCCGGATCAAAACTGAAGGTGAGCACTTGCGCAGGAATATCGGGATCACTGCCTGTCACAGGAAAGGTCAACAAATCGCCTTCATTAACGTTCGTGCTGGCGATCGTTGATAGACTGGGCGGGCTATTGACCTCATTCACCAGGATGGAGATCGTTTCGGCCGTGCTCAGCGCGGGTGAGCCGTCATCGGTAACGCGGATGGTGACCAGATAGCTGCTGCCGCCCTGCGATTCATTGGGAGTCCAGATGAAGGCGCCCGTCACAGGATTAATTACCGAGCCGTCGGGGGATCCCGCATCAAGGCCAAAGCTGAGTTTCTGTGGCGGCAGGTCCGCGTCAGTAGCGGTCGCCGTGAAACTGAGCAAACTCCCTTCGTTGATAGTTCGGCTTCCGATCGGCACAAGCACGGGCGGTTGGTTCACCTCATTCACGACGATGGTGAACGTCCTCGCCTCGCTTAAGGGAGGCGACCCGTTGTCGGTGACACGAACGACGATGGAATTTATGCTCGGCCCCTGCGCCTCCGTCGGCGTCCAGGAGAACAGGCCCGTGACCGCATCTATCGTCGCGCCCGTGGGAGCGCCGGGGTCGAGACTGAAGGTGAGAGTGTTCGCTGGTAAGTCTGGGTCCGTGGCGGTGGCCGTGAAACTGATCAAGTTGCCTTCGTCCACCGTCCGATCCCCCAGTGGGCCAAGGATGGGCGGCGCGTTGACTTCCAGCACTGTAATAGTGAGCCTCTGGGTAGAGCTTAAGGCGGGTGTCCCGTTGTCAGTGACGATCACGCTCACGTTGTAACTGCCCGGTCCTTGCGACTCGGTTGGCGTCCAGGTGAAGACGCCAGTGCCGGCGTTGATGCTCGCCCCGGCAGGGGAGCCGGCATCCAGGCCAAACGTAACTGTCTGCGCAGGAATGTCCGGATCACTCGCGAGAGCGGTAAAAGTGAGAAGAGACAATTCGTTCACGGTCCGGTCGGAAATCTTACTGAGCACGGGAGGCGAGTTCACCTCTTTCACGATGACCGCAAAAGTCCTGGCGTCACTTAAGGGTGGTGATCCGTCGTCAGTCACGCGGACCGTAATGGCATTGCTCGTGCCGCCTTGGCTTTCATCGGGAGTCCAGGTAAAAACGCCATTGGTTGAATTGATGGCGGCGCCGGTTGGAAAGCCGGAATCGAGACTGAAAGTGAGGTTATTCGGCGGGATGTCGGAATCAGTCGCACTGTTGGGGAACGTCAGTTGAGACCCTTCATCGATGGTAAAATTTGAGATGGCAGCGAGCACGGGCGCGCTGTTCACTTCCCTGACTGTGATAGTGAAGCTCTGTTGATCACTCGCTGGAGGCGCGCCGTTATCGGTCACTTTGATGGTGATGATATTGGTGCTTGGCCCCTGGGCTTCCGATGGGGTCCAGGTGAAAAGACCGGTCGCGGAATCAAGGCTCGCGCCGCTCGGGGCGGAAACGAGGCTGAAGGCGAGCGTGTTGGCCGGAATGTCATTATCGGTTGCCAAAACAGCAAAGGAGACCGGCGTCAGCTCATTAACTGTCAGGTTGGCCAGCGGGCTGAGAGTCGGCGGACTGTTCACCTCAGTGACAACAATGGAGAACGTTTTCTGGTCGCTCAAAGAAGGCGTACCGTTGTCCGTAACCTTTATCGCAACCGGGTTGGTGCTCGGCCCCTGGGTTTCCGTTGGCGTCCAAATGAAAAGACCACTGGCTGAGTTGATGCTCGCGCCCGCAGGGCCGAAAACGATGCTGAAGGTCAAAGTATTCTCAGGGATATCAGGATCGCTCGCGGTGGCAGTAAAGGAAAGAAGAGTGAGTTCGTTGATCGTAACGTTGGGGATCGGATTCAGAACGGGCGGCGAGTTTGACTCGTTGACTAGAACGCTGAATGTCTTCACATCGCTGAGTGGGGGCGTGCCGTTATCCGTGACCCGCACAGAAACCACATAACTGGAAGGTCCTTGCGCCTCATTGGGGAGCCAGGTGAAAACGCCGGTGTCAGGGTCGATGACAGCCCCGGCAGGCGCTCCTGGATCAAGGCTGAACGAGAGCGTGTTCGATGGGAGGTCCGGATCAGTGGCGGTGGCCGTGAAGGTCAGGAGCGTTTTTTCATCGAGCGTGTGGTTTGGGATAGCAGCCAACACCGGGGGAGAGTTTACCTCGGTGACGATCACAGTGAATGTCCGGGTGTCGCTCTGGGGCGGCGTGTCGGCATCGGTCACGCGAACCGTAATTGCATACCTGCCCGGCCCTTGGGCCTCGGTTGGCGTCCAATTGAACATCCCGGTGTGCGCATCAAGAGCAGCCCCGGCCGGGGCGCCAGGATCAAGACTGAAAGCGAGCGTGTCGTTCGGCAGGTCAGCATCAGTGGCGGTGATGGTGAAACTGAGCAGGGTCCCTTCGGCCATGGTTTGGTTTCCAATGGGACCGAGTGTGGGCGCGGTAATGACCAGGGAAGCGATTGCGCTTGTGACCACGCCGACAGAATTGGAAATGGTTACCCCATAATTTCCCGCGTCGGTTCGCTGCGCGTTGGCGAGAGCCAGGCTCGCGCCGTTCGCGCCCGCGAGAGGGGTGCCGTTAAAGAGCCATTGGTAGCGGAGGGCGGGCGTTCCGCGCGCGCTCACGGTGAAGGTGACATTGCTGCCGATAGGTGAGCGCTGGCTGGCAGGCTGGCTGACAATCCAGGGCGCGAAGACCGTTTGCGTGGCCCCCAGACCTAAATCCATGAATATGTCCGAGCTGGTGGCATTGGCCTGGTGAATCTCAACCGCAAAAACATTGGTGCCGGAAACGAGCGGGCCAGGTCCGAAGTTGGTGGAGTAATAGGTGGTTTCCGCAACCCCTCCCACTACGGTGGATGCGAATGTGTTATTGGAAATCGCCCCGCCGGGCATATTGCTGCGAAACACTTCGATGCCATTCAGATAGACAACCGCTCCGTCATCACGATCCAGGCTGACGAGGAAATCAGTAAAGGCCGAGGCATCCGCGACCTCGAAGGAGTGCCGGTAATAGGTGGTAATGTACTTGTTGTTCGGGTCGGGTCCGTAGCTGTTAGTCGTGGCTGGGAAGATGCCGTTGGCATCGCCGTAGCCGAGCGGGGCGGGACCCGAGGCCCAGGAGCCGTCATTGAAATTAGGGTCATGCCAGGCGATGCCTTGATCGGAGCCGTTGTCGAGGTATTTCCAGATGGCGACCGAGCCTGTGGCCACCAGGGTCATATTGGTGATGGCGCCTGGCCGAACGTCGATGGAGACGATGGCGGAGAGATTCGCCAGCCCATTGGTGTCCGTGGCGGAGGCCTGCAAGAGATGGCTGCCGATGGCGGCATTGGACCAGACGAGCGAGTACGGCGTGCTGGTGGCCTCACCCAGTTTCGTGCCGTCGGCCAAAAATGCTACTTTCGCGATTGCCCCGCCGGGCGAGGAAGCGGAAGCGATGAGGGTGATTGCAGCGCCCGGCAGATAAACATTGGTATTCGATGGCGTAGTCAGCACCACTGTGGGCGGAAATTGCGCCGAGATGACAATCAGAATTGTTCCGGTGGCCGAGAGCGGAGGAGCGCCGTTGTCCGCAACGCGAACCGTCACACGGTTTGTGGCGGGAGCGCTGCCGATCGGGGGACTCCAAGTAAAGACGCCGGTGCCGGAATTAATGGCCGCCCCGGCGGGAGCGCCGGGGTCCAAGCTGAAGCTAAGTGTGTTGGCGGGAATATCGGGGTCGGCGGCGCTGGCGGTGAAAGTGAGTAATGTGCCTTCCTTGACTGTTTGATTGCCCGGAAGGGACAGAATCGGCGGCGAATTCACTTCTTTAACCACAATGGTCATGAGTTGAGTCGCGCTTAATGAGGGAGCGCCGTTGTCGGTCACGATCACCCGCACCGGATTGGTGCTCGGCCCTTGGGCTTCCGTCGGTGTCCAGGTGAATACGCCCGTGGACGGATCGATTGCAGCGCCCGTCGGGACACCCGCATCCAGGCTGAAAGTGAGCGTATTGGCGGGAATATCAGAATCGCTTGCGGTGGCCGTGAAAGTGATCAGCGCCTGCTCATTGTTAGTGAGATTACCAATAGTATTGAGAATGGGGGCCGTGTTCACTTCGTTCACCACGATAGTGAAAAGCTGCGTCGCGCTCAAGGAAGGCGCGCCGTTGTCCGTCACCCGCACCGTTATCGGGTTTGTGCTCGGCCCTTGAATCTCAGTCGGCGTCCAAGTGAAGACCCCGTTGGCGGAATTGATGGCTGCGCCCGTCGGTGCGCCGGAATCCAGGCTGAAGGTGAGAGTGTTGGGCGGAAGATCTGAATCGGCGGCGCTGGCGGCGAAACTAACAAAAGTCAGCTCGTTGACGGTCAGATTGGCTACCGGGTTCAGCACCGGCCCGCTGTTTACCTCACTCACCACAATAATCACGGTCTGCGTGGCGCTCAATGGCGGCGCGCCGTTGTCGGTTACGCGAACGACGATGGAATTTGTGCTGGGACCTTGCGCCTCTGTCGGCGTCCAGGCAAAGACACCGCTGCCCGGCTGGATGGCAGCGCCCGCCGGCGCTCCGGCGTCGAGGCTGAAAGTGAGCGTGTTGGAGGGCAAATCCGAATCACTGGCCGCAGCCGTGAAGGTGATGAGCGTCAACTCATTGTTCGTCAAGCTGGCTATCGAGGCGAGCGCCGGCGCCACATTCACCTCGTTAACCATAATAGTGACCAATTGAGTCGCGCTCAGTGGAGGCACGCCATTATCAGTCACCCGGACGATAATTTGATTCGTGCTCGGTCCCTGCGCCTCGCTCGGCGTCCACGTGAAAACGCCCGTGCCCGGGTTGATGCTCGCGCCGGAAGGAGCTCCGGCATCCAAGGTGAAGCGCAGCGTGTTGGCCGGAATATCGGAGTCGGTGGCGGTGGTAATGAAGGTGATCAGCGTTTGCTCATTGTTAGTCAAACTGGCTATCGGATTCAGCGCCGGTGCCGTGTTCACATCGGCGACCACTATGGTGACTAGTTGCGTCGCGCTCAGTGAAGGCGCCCCGTTATCGGTGACGCGCACCACGATCGGGTTCGTGGTCGGTCCCTGCGCGGCGCTCGGTGTCCACGTGAACAGGCCGCTGCTCGAATTAATAGCCGCACCGGCAGGAAAACCCGGATCGAGGCCGAAGGTCAGGATGTTGGAGGGAATGTCCGAGTCCGTTGCTGTGGCTGTAAAAGTGATCAGCGTTTGTTCATTGTTCGTCCGATTGGAAATCGGGTTCAGCACTGGCGCCACATTGACTTCATTGACCACGATGGTCATCGTCTGAGTCGCGCTCAAAGGAGGAAGTCCGTTGTCCAGCACCTTGACCGAGAAGGTGTTAGTCGCGGGTCCTTGGGCTTCTGTGGGTGTCCAGGTGAAAATTCCGCTGCCCGCATTAATGCTGGCGCCCACAGGCGGGCTGATGAGGCTGAAGGTGAGGGTGTTTGCCGGGAGATCCGGGTCGCTTGCCGTGGCGGCGAAGCTGATTAGCGTCAACTCGTTGATGGTTTGGTTGGCCATTGGGTTCAGGATTGGGGCGAGGTTCACTTCGTTGACCACAATGGTGACCAGTTGGGTCGCGCTCATGGGGGGCGCTCCATTGTCGGTCACGATCACACGAATAAGATTCGTGCTCGGCCCTTGCGCCTCGATGGGGGTCCAGGTGAAAACGCCGCTGCCCGCGTTGATGCTGGCCCCAGCAGGCGCGGCTGACTCCAGGCTAAAACTCAGGGTTTGCGCCGGGAGATCCGAGTCGGCGGCGGTGGCTGTAAAGCTGATCAGCGTCTGCTCATTGTTGGTGAGATTCGGGATGGGATTGAGCGAGGGCGGTGAGTTGGTTTTCAACACCCCGATGGTGACCGATTGTGTGGCACTCATCGGCGGGAGGCCATTATCTGTGACGATGGCGCTAAAGGTGTAGGTCGTGCCGCCTTGGCTCTCGGACGGTGTCCAGGTGAAGAACCCGTTAGCTGAGTTGATGCTGGCGCCGGTCGGTGGATTGGAGCCTAGGCTGAAGGTTAGAGTGTTTGCGGGGATATCCGCATCGCTTGCCGAGGCGGTGAACGACATCAAAGTGCCCTCAAAGTTAGTCAGGCTTGCGATTGGGCTGAGGACCGGGGGACGGTTCGATTCAAGGACGACAATGGTGAAAGTCTTTTGATCGCTCAGCGCTGGAACGCCGTTGTCGGTAACTGTGACCGTGATGTTGTTTGTGCTCGGTCCCTGCGCCTCATTGGGCGTCCATGAGAAAATGCCGCTGGACGAATTCATGCTCGCGCCGGGCGGGGCGCCGAGGAGGCTGAAACTCAGCGTATTGGCCGGCAGGTCCGAGTCGGTGGCGCTTGCGGTGAAAGTGATGGGGAGCAACTCGTAATTCGTGATGTTGCCAATCGGATTCAAGACGGGCGCGGAGTTTACTTCCTTCACGCTGACGGTGATTGTCTCCGGATCACTCAGGGGAGGGACACCGTTGTCGGTGACGCGAACTGTAATTGCATAGTTGCCCGGCCCTTGAGCTTCGCTGGGGGTCCAGGTGAATAGGCCGCTGATCGGATCGATGCTCGTCCCGGATGGCGCACCCGCGTCCAACGAGAACCTCAAGTTGTTCGCTGGAATGTCGGCATCGGTTGCACTGGCTGTGAAGGTGATTTGCGCGAGTTCATTGACCGTCTTGCTGCCGATGGAAGTGAGCACCGGAGGGGAGTTCACCTCGTTGACGGTGATAGTGAGGGATTGGGCCGTGCTTAAATTCGGCGTGCCGTTATCAGTCGCGCGCACGGTGACTGAAAAACTGCCCGGACCTTGCGCCTCGCTGGGCGTCCAGGAAAACACACCGCTCCCTGCATTGATGCTCGCCCCGGGGGGAGCGCCGGGGTCGAGGGAGAACGTTAATGTCTGGCCGGTGTCCGGGTCGCTGGCAATCGCATTAAAGATGATAAGGCTGAGCTCATTGCCTGCCAGATTGTTGATCGGGTTGAGGGCCGGTGGGTGGTTGCTCTGGTTAATGACATTGGCGGCGCGTGGGGTAAAATTCGTCATGAAATAGATTCCGCCGCCCGCGTTGCCATCCGGCCAGCGCCCCTGGCTGACATTCGGGAATTGCTGGCCGAAGGTCACAGTCGATTGGGGGGTGGTATCCGGCGCGAACAAACCGATAGAATCACCGCTGGCCGCAAGCCTGAAAGGAACGTGCAGATCTCCATTCGTGCCGGTGCCGTTGAGGGCGGGATTGTCATCGGCCCAGACCAGTAGAAACTGATGCGATGGGATGAGCGTGCCGCTTGGAATGAGAAACTTCTTCGGCTTAGTCAAATTGCCGCTCAAATAATAGCCTGACAAATCAACCGTGTTGGTATTGGGATTGAAGAGCTCGAACCAGTCATCGTAGGCATCGTTGAAAGGATCGGGAAATCCGCCCGGTGGCGAGTTGTCCGCCATCCACTCGTTGACGATGGCAGGCACCGGCACAAGGGTGGGATTGTTTGTGCCTCCCGGGGTGGGGAAGAAAAAGATCTGACGCGTCTGCGGTTGCCCATCGGGATAGGAACCGAACGAGCGGTTGGGTGTCTGGCCCAGGTAATTTACGTAATCGAGGACGTTGGTCCCGGCGGCGTTCGTTCGCACGAGGGCGAGGCCGCCGGCCGAATTGGTAAAGCGGAAGCTGGCATGATAATTAGCGCCGGCGGTCTGGTTAGTCTGTCCATCGGCCCAGAGGATCACGAATTGTCCGGCGCCGATGGCGGCCCCGGCCGGAAAAGGCCACGCAGTCAGGTTGGAATAATTATCAGTCAGAAAAAACCCGGTGAGGCTCACGTTGGTAGGGCCATTGTTGTACAGCTCGATCCAGGGATCAGGTTCGCCAAAATTATCCGCCACGCCGTTGGTATTGAAGGCTTGTAATTCGTTGATCCACACCAACGGGAAGGCAGCCAGACTCGTGCGCACGGAATTGGGTGCTCCCGGCGTCGCATAGGGTCCTGGCCGGTTCGTCGGGACGGCCGTCCAGTTGCCAGCCCGCCAATTGTCCTGGGCAGCGTCGATCAATTGCAGCGACGCGCCGGTCCCATCGGCCGCCGCGGGCCAAGGCAAGGTGTTCTGGTATTGGACCTGATCGATGAGTTGATCAAGATTCGTCCCTGCCGCCGGTCGAACGAGCTTCAAGGTGTCACCGGCTGGGTCAAGCTTGCCCAGGAAAACTCCCGCAATTGGCAGGTTCGGGCCATACGTATTGACGAATACCTCCACGTTCATTATGACGAGCAGGAACTTGCCGGGCCGAAGGATTGTCCCTTCCGGAAACGTGAAATCCACCCCGTCAAGACGCCAATCCGAAAGATCAAATGTCACCGTTGGATGCGCATTGTATATCTCTACGAACTCCGACCCGCCAATGGGCGGATGGTACATGATTTCGTTAATGACCACATTGCCGGCGGGCACGGCTGATGGGCCAGTATTGGTTGCCCAGATGCTGTCGCTGGCATTGGGAATGGCATTGCCGAAAGTGTCATAGCCTTGAAGGGTGAGAAGGTTTGCCCCTGGACCAATGGGAAATAGGATCGTCCAATTCGTAATAGTCGCCCAGGCGGGAGTGTAGGCGATGCCATTGATCTTGATCGTTTTGACTCCAACGGGTGCGGTCCCGGTCAGCGTCACCAAATTGTTGTTGGTGGCGAAATCATTCCCAGTCGCAAAAGGGGCGGCGACTGTGGCCAGGGTGGAAAGGATATAATTCCGCCGCGCCGCGATGTAGTTCTTGATTGCGTCCGGCGCATTGACCCCCAGGCCTGCGGCGAGGAAAGCGGCGTATTTGGCGTCCATGACCGGGTTCACGTTGGCTGGGTTCATGGGTCCATTGACGATATCATAGAACGCTCGCAAGTAGGCTCGGCGAAACGGCGGCGTGCTGTAGAGCTTTCCCATATTGCTGTCCGAGCCGTTGTACTTGAACAAATCGTCGCCCGTTGGGCCGTCGGGAGTAGTGGCGCTGGCGAGCAGTATGTTGAGGTCCCAGATGAATAAAGTGTATTTGACATTTGGCAGGCGGGTGTAGCCGTAGGTGTTTTGGCCGTTGCTGTTGCCGAAACTGTCCCAGTTACCGACCGCATGCTGCATGGCAAACGTGCGCATCCATTCTTCGAAGTCGATGACGGCGCTCATGGCAGCGGCGAAATTTGTCCAGGTGACACTCGTGTCGATGCTGGCGGCATCCACCATGTTGAAAATGTTGGTGTAATTATTGGCCGAATCCGCCGTGCGACGACCAAGGTAATTAAACCGATAGCGCGCCATCTTCTTCACCCCGCCGGTAGTCGTATAATTGTTGAGTGTGCACCATGAATTGTTGTTAAAGCCGCTCCCATTGGCATCAAACTCGAACCACGGCTGCATCTTATAAAGAAATCCATCGCTATCGTTCGGGAATCTTTCTTTGATCACGTCCCCGTCGGGCACTTGCGTGTCTTCCATCAGCGAACCGCGCCTATTGCCATTCATAAAGACATTCACGTAGCGCCGGTAGTTCCATGGCAAGCCCAACTGACGCGCCATCCAATAGCCGGTTTGCTCCCGCTGCACGGTATCGTCATCCCCAGGACCGTTGCCCGGTTGATGTATTTTGTTGAAGGAAGTCGCGCCCAGAAATTTAACATCCTCCGGAAAAATCCACTTGTAATGGCAGAGGTTGCCGACGGGAGAATTGAACTGTTGATGATAAGGGCTGCCCGAATAGCGGGCCAGCATGTCGTAAATGACGCGGTCGCCATAAACGAATGTGCAGTCGAAAGACTCGTTGCTCATGTCCGGCAGGCTGCTCCAGCGGTTGATTTTGTCCTGGGTTAGAAAAACGTGGTAGGTGCCGAAGCCGCTCGTTGGAATCGTGTCTCCGAACATCACCACACATTCCGGCATGGGCGAATTATCCGTGGGCAAGGCGGGAAATCGCGTGCCCGCGCCGGCTCCATCGGTAGCGCTGACGTAGAACGCCACGACCGTGTTCGCGGTCTGGCCGGGAATCGTCGCGCTATAGATTCCGTCCCCAGCGAGGAAGTCGCCGCCGGTGCCGTTATCGACCATTGGGACTGAAGTGTAGCTGGCATTAGGATCGATGCGATAATTGAGGATGAGCGTTTGCACGCCATCGGGATCGTAGCAGCGCGCCGTCACCACCGCCGGCTGGCTTGGGGGTGGCAAACTGGGTGTGTGGGTGACTTCGTAAATCGCTGGACCGGCGTTGGCCAGGGCGCGGCTATTTGGAAGCCCAGGGGTGCCGAGGTTGGCGGGGACGGGCATCGCGCCGGTGGTTTCCAACCAATTCCCGTTGAGGCGCAAAAGCGCTTCAGGCCAACCGCGCAACCAGCGCGCTTTGAAACGAAGGGTGGCGGTCTGGCCCGCGGCGAGGGTGGTATTGTTCAAGACTCCTTGCACTGAGTTCGCTCCGGTCCAGAGGCGATCGCTGCAACGCAGGTGCAAGGACTGGCTGCTTTGATACCCGCTCGGCTCAAGGCTGGAACGGATATGGTCGCCTTGGGGAGTCCAGTTTGAGAGATCGGTATCAAAAGTGGAATTCGCGATGTAATTGGCTCCGACGGTTCCCGGCCGCACTTCGATGTTGTCAACCAGGCATTCGCCGACGTCGAGCAGCCCAATCTGGACGTGCTGGATGCTCGCCTCGTAATTGGCTCCGTTATCGAGTACTCCGGTCGTTTCGATGTTGGTCCAGGCGGACTTGCTGGTCTCGTCGCTGTCGGCCCAATTGTAGGCGAGGCGATGATTGGCGCGCGGATCGATCAATTCCAGGCTGCTGCCACCACCGGAGGCCCATTGTCCCCAGCGCCCGCCCGTGCCATAAGTCACCTCATCCTCGACCACATAGATGGTATTTGTGGTTAGGTTCCCGTGCGAGTTCGTCTTCACAAAGGGGTCGGGCATGGACAAGGCAAGGCGCTCCCCGTTGTGCGAAAGTTTTCCAGTATAGTTACCCACCGTATTGGCGGTGTTCAAATTGCCATAACGCGCGAGCAGGTTGGTGGTGTTTCGAGCGACCACCAGATAGTTTCCAGGCGCCATGACCACGTTAGAGGGAAAGGTAAATTTGACCCCGGCCGTGAATTGCCACCCACCCAGGTTCACGTTGGTGGGGCCTTTGTTGTAAAGCTCGATGTACTGGTCGTCATCATTCCCCGAAAACGGGTTGTACATGAGCTCGTTGATGACGATGTCGCGGATGAGAATGTTGCTGTTGGCCGCGCCCGGTGTGCGCGCCGCCATGGGGTGCCAGTCCGCGGCGCCGTTAGGGTAGCGGCCAAAGGACACGTCCTGGGCCTGCGGCTCAACTAACACGGCATCCAGCACACGCGAGCCATCAGGATTCCTCAAGTAGAGCGTCCCCCCGGCGGGGTTGGGCAGGAAGCCCAATTGGTTCTTATCGAAGGACAGGAAAGAAGCTTGGCCCATTATGGTGCTGGCCGGAATCACGAATTTGTTTAGGGCCGAGTCGTCCGTCAGCACGCAACCCGAGACATCCACCGGGACTGCGCTGTGATTGTAAAGTTCGATGTATCCCAGCAGGGATGGATTCGGCCGGGCCAAATATTCATTGAGTACAACGTTGCGCAAGGGGCTGGGCCGGAAGGCCTCCTGCGCGCCTGGGGAACCGCCTGCCACGTCGCTGATCGACCAGGCCCGCCCGTCGCCCTCCCCGTATGAGGGCCGGGCCAAGACGATGGAATGCCCCGTCCCATCGGCGGCCAGCGGCCATAAGGGTGTACTGTTGATTGGAACTTCCAACAAGACCTCGCTCGTCTTGCCGAGCATTTGGACGAGTATCGGCTTCCTTAGTGATCCCAGGTACGGTCCGATTACGTTAGTCACCCCATAAACACTCTGCACATCGGCCGGGGCGGCCGCCACTACGAGAAACGCGCCCCCGGGCAAAATAGTATTGGGTGGAAAAGTGAAGGTGATGTCGCCGGCAAGTTGGCAACCACTGATGTCATCCCAAAACGGGTTTGAGTTAAAGATCTCGATGTACTCCAGATTCTTCCCATCAGTGCGTGGCGCCGGGCTCCACATGATCTCCGAAATGACATGGCCCGTCTTGCGCGTGCAAGGGCCCAAAGGCTCTGCGCCGCGGGATTGCGCCGCCACGGTAGCGGCAGTCACATTCTGGAAGTCACGAAACTGCGCCACGGTGGTCTGGTTGGGATTGTGGCTGGTAACGGCAAAACCAAAGAAGACGGTATTGGACATGGCAATGTAAGCGCTGCCAAGCTGCGTCCAGACCGTGCCGTCGTAGCCCGCATAGCTGGTGAACTGGTTCCCGATTCGTTGCAGACGCAACCAGGTATTCGGATAGTTGGCCGGAAAAGTGCCTGCCGTGTTCGCGCTGCCGCCCGCCGGATCGCGGTATTCAAAGAAGCAGCCGCTCACACTGGGTGTGGCCAAGCTGGCCGCAAATCGCCCCGCTGCACCCAGTGTTTCCCGGGCCATCAGACCGGCCTTGGCCCAGGCGTCGGACGCCACCAAACCGGCCACGCGCACTTTCACGTCGAAATCGCCGCTGCGGAGTTGATATTCGAGGTGGAATTGGTCCGAAGTATTCCCGATGTCCGACCCAGCCGCCGTCACATCCTTCCCACCGCTGACAGAAAGGCTGGAGCCTGGAAGCGCGGGATTGCCAATATCCTGTGGAGTCAAGTCGGTAGCGGTAAACGTAAATTGCGAATTGGCAGCAATGGTATTCGGTGTGGCCGCCCGATCTCTCACATTGTTGACCGTGATTGTGTAATTGGCGCCCATCGTTAAGGGCGAGGCGGTCAGCGCCACGGTGCGATTGTCCGCGCCCAGCACCGCGGCAGAAATGGTGATTCCGCCCGTGAGCGCATAATTCAAAAGGTTGGTAGCGCTGGCCGGTTGCACCGCCTCCGAAAAAGTCACATTCAAGATCGTCGTCCCGATGTTTTGCGCCAGAGCAATGGTGGGCGACGTCGTATCGGGGATGACCGTCAAGTGGGCGTTGGCGCTCGTGACTGTGCTGAACTCGTTGCTTACGACAAGAGAATAGGTGGCCCCACTCGCGTTGGCGCTGAGGGGGGGGGTGATGAGAGTGAAACCAGCGGCTCCGACAATCGCCACCCCATTGCTCAACCACTGGAGGGAGTAAGGCGGCGTACCATCGATGCTGGCGCTGAAGGTGGCTGCTTGACCTTCGTTGATGGTCACATTCGTTGGTTGTTTTGTAAAAAACACCGAGCCGAGCGTGAAAAAAGTCTGGCCGTTAAAAGAGCGAGTCGGGGCGAAGCGCGAGCTTGGGATGGGAGTCGTAGGAATCCCCTGCCCAGGTTCCTGGACTGCCACCGAGATATTATTTCCACCGCCGCCTTCTTTGAGCAGGGATTCCAGGTAATATCTTTGCCCGGCCGCCAGCGTAATGGGCACCGAGCGATTCTCCGGCGCGGAAGGATTGCGCCGGTTTGTGCCCGTGTAATCCCGGGCATTGTTCCATTGCGGCTCGAAAGCGATTTGCGTCTTGTTGGCGGGTTGGTCATCTATACTTAGGAATGCCACCCCTTGGTCATCTGACGCCACGTAGAAAGTGTATTGTCCGCTGGCTGGAGCCACGTAGAGACCAATCAATTGAGCGCCATAGTTATCATTGGTCGAACTGCTGTCGCTGGGGGACGGATCCTCGAACAACAGGGGATAGGTCACCCAGGTCGGATTGTTCGGGAAGGCCAAGTTGTTCGTCAAGTCCGAGACCAGGACTCCGGTGATGTTGTTGAATTTCTTAAAAACGATTGGCCGGGCCTCGTAACCAAGGCCGTGGATGAAGCTGACCACTGTCGGATTGGGACTGATGGTGTTGGGCGGCGTCGCTGTATCCTGGACGCCGCTGATCGTTACTGAGTAATTGGTGGCCTCGGTGAGCGAAGTGGCCGTGAGCACAATGACCGAATTGGAAGCGCCATAACGGGCAGTCGTGACGATGATGGCGTGATTGACCGTGTAATTAGCAGGATTAGTGGCACTGCTGGAGACCGGCTTCGACCAGTTGATCGTGATACCGGTCGGATTGCCGCGCGAAGAAATGCCGGTCACCGTTGGACCGACAGCCGCGCCCCGGCTCAAACCCATGGTCAGAACCAGCCCCGCAGCCATGAAGCTTAGAGGTCTTAAGAGCCTTCGGAATGAGCGCAGGAAATCAATCGTCATACAACAAGCTGCCAGTGACACCCCGATTTGTGAGCCAGTAATCCTGCTCACGAGGCGCACCCACGCGCTCGCATTATCCATTCATTATCGGAAGTTTCACGGGAGTCCTGCATTTAATACTGTGCGCGACTCTCAAAGTCAAGGGCCGGGCAGCAATTCTCATTTTGCCGGCTTGGCAGCGCTTGGGGTCCACCTTTCAGGGGGTCAACCGCCGCCGAACACGCTAAAGCGTGGACACCAAACAGGCGCAGAATGTCAAAAGGACAATTGCTGGTTAAAGCGCGTCAAAGGAACTCACCCAGCGAGGCGAGGAAAATCGAAGCTGATGCCGGCCGCCTCCCTAAGAGCGTGTTTTAAAAATCGCCCGATCAGGGGACCGGGCCTACAAAGGAGCCGACTTCCCGCCGTTTCGTGTAGGCCGCGTGCCCTCACGCGGCGCGTTCGTGGGTTTTTAAAACACGCTCTAAACGGGAATCTGGACTTTATCACCCCGGCGACTTCACAACAAATTTCCGGGATGCAATCGGCGAAGGGTTCGAGCCAGCACATAACTCCACTTAAAGGAGCGCTTCGGGACAGGGGGGAACATCTCCAAAGCACTGCCGCGCACGGCCCAGCGAAATGAAATGGAGATGCGTCGGGGAGCGGAGCGTCCAGGCATCGGAGAAAGCGATTTATGCAGTGATGGTCTGTTTAAATACACAACTGCTCGTTTGCTAAGCAACGCGCGTGCCGCTTTCACGGCCCCTTCCAAGAAGCGTCCCAACAAGGCACGGTCGCTGGCAAAGTCCATCCCGGGGTGGAGGCCGGCGTCATCGCCGGCTTAGGGCGTAGGAATGCCGAAAAACGCGGTCCCGCTGGACCACCGCCAACGAGTCGAGCAGGCAAGGATCCCGGCGCTCCGCTCTTTTGTCGCTGACCCTGGCCGGCATGGTCGAATCGAAAAAAGGTTTGACAGGGTGAGGAGAATAAATCATCGTATCCGCATTCGTTGATATAACGACCTCATCGCGAGTGGTTGAGGGACTGGCCCGAAGACGCCACGGCAACCGGTTGAAGTGCATTCTTCAATGTCCAGGTGCCAAATCCAGCTCGGACCGATAGCGATCCGGGAAAAGATGAGAAGGGCGCATAGTTTTGAACCTCTTCTCATCTGCGATGGAAGGGGTTTTTTATGACCCCGGGAAGGAAAACAAAAGTTATGCAAAGCAGTTCTGGGTTCATGAAGGCGCTCAAGTGCCGCGAGTGCGGGCGGGAATACCCGCTGGCCGCGACGCATGTTTGCGAGTTCGATTTTGGCCCCCTGGAAGTCGTCTATGATTATGAGCGAATCAAGAAATCGCTCAGCCGTGCCTCCATTCTGTCGCGCAGCCAGACTATGTGGCGTTACCGGGAGCTTTTACCTGTAGTGTTTGAGCCGACCGTCGGGTGCCAGGTTGGTTTTACGCCGCTCGTCAAAGCCGACCGTCTGGCTAAAGCGCTGGGAATTCGGGAAGCTTGGGTTAAAAACGATACCGTCAACTATCCCACCCTGTCCTTCAAAGATCGCGTGGTGAGCGTGGCGTTGAGCCGGGCCCGCGAGTTGGGATTCGATACCGTCGCCTGCGCCTCCACAGGTAACCTCGCCAATTCCGTCGCAGCCAATGCCGCCGCCGCAGGGTTGAAGGCTTATGTTTTTATCCCGGCCGATTTGGAGCAGGGCAAAATCGTTAATTCCCTTATTTATGGAGCTACCGTAGTGGCGATCAAGGGACACTACGACGAAGTCAACCGGCTCTGCGCTGAGATCGCCGGCAAATATGGATGGGCTTTCGTGAATGTGAATATGCGTCCCTATTATGCCGAAGGTTCCAAAAGCATGGGCTTCGAAATCATTGAGCAATTGGGCTGGCGCATTCCAAAACACACGGTGGTATGCATGGCCTCCGGTTCTTTGCTGACGAAGATTCAGAAAAGTTATCAGGAATTTATCAAACTCGGCCTGGTTGAAAAAGCTGATTACCAGATCCATGGAGCCCAAGCCACTGGTTGCTCCCCCATCAGCACCGCGCAGAAGGCGGGCCTGGATTTTTTCAAGCCTGTTAAGCCGAATACGATTGCAAAGTCCCTTGCCATTGGCACACCGGCGGATGGGTTCTACGCGTTGAAAACCATGAAAGAGACAGGCGGGAGCGCCGACGATGTCACTGATGATGAAATTCGGGATGCCATTAAACTGCTGGCGGAGTGCGAAGGCATTTTCGCCGAGACCGCCGGGGGTGTCACCGTGGGGGTTGCGAAAAAACTGATTGCCGCCGGGAAGATTCCGGCCAAAGATTCCATCGTGCTCTGTATCACCGGAAATGGTTTAAAAACATTGGATGCCGTCAACGGGCACGCGGGACATCCCTACGACATAAAGCCCAGCCTGCGCGAATTTGAAGGCTTGCTGGCCGCAGAAAAGCCGCGGGTCGTGAACGCTTGAAATTTATATGGCTAAAAAAGTAAGAATCCCCACTCCCTTGCGCAAGCTCACCAACAATGAGGAAGTCATTGAAGTCGATGCTTCGACCATTCTCGAGGTGATTGCCGAACTGCAGGCTCGCTTTCCCGGTTTTAAGGAGAGATTGTTGGACGAAACTGGCGCCGTTCGCCGCTTCGTTAATGTGTACGTCAACGAGGAGGACATCCGCTTTCTCCAAAACCAACAGACCAAGCTCAAGGATGGGGATGAAATCAGCATCATCCCAGCCATTGCAGGAGGATAAAACACCCTTCCTATGACCATGCCGCGCGCCGCAAAAAAACCGTTTCCGATCATCGATCGCAGTTCTGGTGGAGTTCAAAAAACCCGCTTATGGCTGATGTATCCGCCGAGGTTAATCACCACCCCGGTCATCTGGCAATTGAGCCACAAGTTCGCCGTCATCCCGAATGTTCGGCAAGCCAGCGTGACAGACGAAATCGGGATTGTTTGCCTGGAATTGGAAGGAGCGCGTCCCGCTATCAAAGCGGCCATCAAGTGGCTCGAAAAGATGAACATCAACGTCGAGCCAGTTGAGATCAACGTCATTGAGAGTTGAACGGTCTGCTCAACAAGGTCGGCCCAACTTGCCCGGAAACCGCAAAAATTGTAGCGCGGACTTTTAGTCCGCTGCACCGCCCGATGTGACATGACGGCCAGAAATTGGGGCGGGTTTGCTGTGACCGGGCTACGACTTTGCCGCGCTTCGCCCGGTGCGCAACGGAAGCAGACTAAAGGTCCGCGCTCCATTGCTTGCGGCCCTGCGCCCTAAATTCTCTGCGGTTTGATCGGTGAGGAATTCCGTCGTCGGCCTCCCGTTTTTCCTCCTCAGTTCCGCGCTTGACCCTTTAGGAGCCCAGGCTTATACCCAGAGTGTTGACTCAGAAATTTGAAGCGGAAACCTGAAGCTCAAAACTTATGACCAAACGAGATCTGGTAATGCAAATCAGCGAAGAGACCGGCCTTGTGCAGCAACAAGTGTTGGATGTGGTTCAGAGAACCCTCGACCATATAGCCGCAGCCGTTTCTCAGGGAAGGAAAATCGAACTCCGCAACTTTGGAGTGTTCGAAGTCAAAGTCCGCAAGGCCCGGGTGGGCCGTAATCCCAACAATCCCGGTACCGATGTCGCCATTCCCCAGCGCGCCGTCGTCAAATTCAAGGCCGGCAAAGAATTGCGGGAGGCGGTCTTGAGACTCACGATTAAGGAAATAAAAGAGGCGCGAACTCAGGACCAGGCCGATAAACCCAGTACTTAATTTAATTATCAGGGGAAGCGGCGCGAGCGCATGGCGCTTTTGCCTTCCACCCTTTCGTGCCGCCCCCTTGCGGAGACGACTTGGCGATTCGGCTACGGTTGGCGTCACGAGACCCTGTCGGGAACCTTTCATCCCGATAGACCAATCACCTGCCGGGCACACGAGCGCGGAATTTATTCCGCTCCGGCGTGATGTGTTTTCTCAACCTCCGTTCTCTCGGTTGCCTCATGCCCCCCAGGCTACCAGCGCCTACCAGGACCTACCACCACCTACCAGAACCTACCGGCCGGTTACCGTACGGATGAGTCGGCGAAGGGGTGGTTGGAGTGGTGGAGTCGTGTGAGTGGGGAAAAGCGTGTTGCGTGTTGCGTGTCGCGGATGGGGTCGGGAAGATCGCCCAGAAAACCGTTAGCCCTTTCCCGCCTTGCGCAGCCTTTCGCGTAGAGGCTCACAAGGAAATAGTTGGCTGTCTATATTATGTTAGGTAGGATGGTGCAGTTTTCCGGGCAAGTGGTTGATAATCAAGGCTGCTCCAAAAAATCGGCGAAGAAAAGTGCAATTTGGTGCAGAAAAAGTGCAAAAATGTTTCCCGGCGGAGAAAAATCACAAGACTTTGGAACTGGGCGAGCGGCAAAAAGATTAAGGCAGAAAAATGGAATTTAACAGAAGCCCACGAAACCAATGAAGTGAGAATCCAATGTGAGATTCTCAGTTCATACTTACCGCCGGGCTTACGAAGACCGTCCAAGAAGACTTTTGGCTTTGACGAGCCTTGACGAGCCTTGACGAGCCTTGACGAGCCTTGCGCACGAGCTTTCCGTGAGTTTCAAAAAAACCGAAAATTGCGGATAGCTACCGATAGCTCCAGCCAGCGGCGGAGAGTGCTTTCGAAAAATATTTTCATGCGCGGAAAGGCGCGGGGACGCCAAAACCCAAGGGCCAACCTTCAATTCCAACGTTCCACTCTCGACCCGCCGACCCTCCTTCTGTGGGAGCTATGGCGCGGCAAGGGGGGAGCATACGGGGCTGGACCCGTAAACCCGTAAGGGACCAATAAACACGGGCATTTTATGAGATCCGAGTCGTAAGATCACCCGTAAATATTTGGAAAGCACCCGTAAATCTTCGACGCTCCGCCCAAAACGGTGACGCAAGAGCGCCAGTCCAATCGCGAAATAGGCGAAACACGCAAAAAGGCGAGGGAAGAAGAAACGGGATTTAACAAAAGCTCACGAAGGCAACGGAGCGAGGACGAAAAACACCAACCACGAAACACAACAAAAGACACGAAAGCCGGCGGAATGAATGGCCACAAAAGAGCGAAAAGCGACAAAACGGCGGAGGCAGGGCCGGAATGAAATTATTGACCACGGATGGCACGGATTAACACGGATGGGTGGCTCTGCCTGATCTCTGACCTCGCCGCGTCTCCGTGTCCTCTTCTCCCCCCGCCACTTCCTGAAAATCGCTCATTCAGCCGTACCGCCTGTGCCAACCCAATGATAGCAGGGGTTTCGTGCGTTTTTGCAAGCCGTACCGATACGCCTGCTTATGAGCGTTGAAAAGGGGTTTGGACCAATGCCAAAGGGGTTTGGCACGGGCGGTACGGCTTGAAATTGGGCGGAGCCGTACCGGGGGCACTGGCGAGCGGAACGAATGGACTGGGGGCGTTTCGGCACGCGGCACCAGGAGTCTTAGCATTTCTGCACGCGTGGCGCAGTTTCTGGACGTAAGTACTTGGCAGACAACCTATGCCAAAGTCGAAACCGGCGCGGCATGGCGCAAAAAGCGCAGAAATGGTTCCCGGCGCAAGACGGTTTCTTTCCCCCCGCCAGCCCCCGGAAGATTACTGATACAACCGTGACATCGTGACAAATCAATGTTTGCAGGGGTTTTGTGCATTTGGCAACCGTGAAAAATGAGGAATTGTCACGGTTGGAAACACCACTTTTGACTAGTGTTTACCGTAGTTGTCACGATGTCACGGTTGGGAAAAAAGCAGGCTCATTTTTCATCGCTAAAATAGCCTGCCTGAATGCGGAAGTAGCGGGCGGAATAGGTGCTGCCCGCGAAACTTGCCCAGCGGATCACGATTTGCGTTCCGTTGGTTTGGCGCGTGGCTTGATAACCCTCGATTTTGAAAACGGAATACGGGTTGGGCGGATTGCTGCCAGCGATGAACTCCGCGTAATTCGATTGGCCATCGCCATCCGTGTCCTCCAGCGGATTGGCAGCGCACGGATGGTTCCGAAAATGATGTTTGCTAATTCGGGCCAAAGGAATGATAAAACCATCCGGACCACCTGCTTGGGCAATACAGCGCAGGGAGTCAGAAAAGAAACCTCAACCATGAAACCGACGCCCAGCCTCGCCAGTCTCGAATCTCATCTCTGGGAGACGGCGAATATTTTGCGCGGGCCGGTGGATGCGGCGGATTTCAAGACCTATGTGTTTCCGCTATTGTTCTTCAAACGAATCTCGGATGTGCATGACGAGGAATATCAGACAGCGCTCACCGAGGCCGATGGCGACGAAGAATACGCCAAGTTCCCGCAGAATTACCGGTTTCAGATTCCGGACGATGGCCTTTGGGCGGATGTCCGAAAAGTGGCGACCAACGTCGGTCAAGCGCTGCAACGAGCCATGCGCGGGATTGAAAAGGCGAACGCGGAAACCCGAATTGATGGCCAAAGCTCCAAAATGAAGTGTTGACATTAGTCTCATGTGATACTAAATATAGTATCAAATGAGTAACACATTGACAAAACAACTGTCGAAGAAATCCTCTGCCGCGGGGGGTATCCACCGCAAGAGCGGCCAGTGGGGCATTAAAAAAACCGGCGCTGGTGTGGTCAGCTATTGTATCCATGGAGGGAGCGGCAAGGTTTCAACCATCGATTTTACCACTCCCGAGCTGATCAAAGTTCTCCGAGTCGGCCTGCCGGTGCAGGAGTTGAACGATTTACAGGCCACGCTCGAAGTGCCAATGGAAAAGCTCGTGCCCCTGCTCGGGCTTTCCAAAGCCACCTTTCACCGCCGGAAGGCCGAAGGAAAACTCGACCCGGCGGAATCCGACCGCGTTGTCCGCTTTGCCCGGCTCATGGGCAGGGCTGTTGAAGTCATGGAGTCCGAAGAAAACGCCCGCCAATGGCTCACCTCGCCACAATTCGGCCTGGGTGGCGCAGTGCCGCTCGAATATGCCGAGACGGAAGTGGGCGCGCGCGAAGTCGAGGACCTGCTGGGCCGGATTGAATACGGGGTTTATTCCTGATGGGCGAAGCCTGGCGTATCGTAAAGGAAAAGCACGCCGCGACCGCGTTCACCGGGGAAGGCGCGGCCAAGACCGGGGGCCGTTGGAACTCGCGCGCCGTGGCCGTGGTTTACAGCAGTTGCACCAAGTCGCTCGCCACCTTGGAGAGTTTGGTGCATCTGAATCCTCCGGTGCTCTTCAACTATGTCGCCATTCATCTGAAGTTCGATAATGCGCTTGTTGAGGTCTCCCACCTCAAGAATCTTCCCGCCCGCTGGCGGAGCGAGCCGCCGCCGCCGTCCACCAAAGCGATTGGCGATACCTGGTTGCGGGAAGCGCGGGCGGTCCTGCTGGCCCTGCCCAGCGTCATCACTGGCGAAACAAACTATCTTCTCAACCCGGCTCATCCTGACTTCAAAAGAATCTCCATCGGCAAGCCCGAGCCATTTGCGTTTGATCCACGGCTGCTCACCTGATCCCGTGACGGCTACGCTTTCAGCACTGAACACGCTCAAGCCCAATCCCCAATGGGCCAAGCTGCCGCTGTTCAATCGCAAGAACTGGTCGCGGGTGCGGTTTGGCGAGATGGTTGAGAATGTTAACGAGCGCGTTGAGCCGGAAACGTGGAAGGGAGATTGAAATCAAACTCATCGCCCGTCTGCGCAGACACCTGGGAAACCCCAAGTTCACCGAATTGGGCGAGCGGTTGGAGCGCATCAAGGAATGCCACGAACAAGGCTTGTTAACCAGCGTGGAGTTCCTGAAACAGATGCTCGAACTGGCCCAGGACACCTTGCAAGCGGAGCGCCGAGCCGACCCGGTCGAAGAACGCAACCGGGCGAAAGAGGCGCTGACAGAGTTGTTCAAGGAAGCGGTTAAGGAGCGGAGGGAGGGCGAGGGGAACCGGCGGAGAGGGAGTCCGGAACACACCCGTATTCATGTGTGTGAATCCGTGCTTCAACGGTCGGGGTGGATCCGCGTTCGGCGATACGGAAGACTGGAAAGTCTGCGCTACTTCTCTGCTCTTTTTGCGAGGAGCGGTTCATTTTTCGTGTCTTTCGTGCATTTCGTGGTTTGAATGGCCTTATGAAGAACAGAACGATTCTCGCCATCGTCGCCTGCGCCTGTGTCACCATCGCGTACCCGGCCCGCGCGGCATCACCCATCGCCACTTCCACCACCGACTGGCCTGGGTGGCGCGGGCCGACGCGCGACGGCATTGCGGCTTCGGGACAGAACCCGCCCATCCACTGGAGTGAGGCCGAAGGCATTCTGTGGAAAGCGCCCCTGCCGGGTCGGGGACACGGATCACCGACGGTGGCGGGCGGTCGCATCTATCTCGCCACGGCGGATCGAGTGAAGCAGACGCAATCCGTGCTGTGCCTGGATCGACGGACTGGAAAACTCGTCTGGCAGTCCGAAGTTCATGGCGACCACGCTGACCCCGGAAAACATTCCAACTCCTCGGCGGCCTCATCCACGGTGGCGTGTGACGGCGAACAATTGTTCATCAATTTTCTGAACGGCGGCGCGCTCCATACGACGGCGCTGGATCTCGATGGCAAAATCCTTTGGCAGCGCAAAATCTGCGACTACGTCACGCATCAGGGATTTGGTTCCTCACCGGTCATTCACGAATCGCTGGTGCTGGTTTCGGCGGATCATAGGGGGGGTGGTGTCATCGCCGGGCTCGATCGAAAGACCGGACGCGTCATCTGGAGCGAGGCGCGCCCGAAACTGCCCAACTACACGACCCCTTCCGTAGTGCAGGCGGGCGGCCGCACGCAGATGGTGCTGGCGGGTTGCAATCTTATCTCCAGCTTCGATCCCTCGACGGGCAAAAAACTCTGGGAGGTGAACGGTTCGACGGAAGAATGCGTCGCGACTGCTGTGACCGATGGCGAGCGCGTGTTCACCAGCGGCGGTTATCCGAGGAACCATACGGTAGCGATTGTGGCCGACGGGTCGGGCAAGGCCGCCTGGCAAAACAACGCACGAGTTTATGTGCCCTCCATGATCGCGAAGGCCGGCCATCTTTATGCCGTGATGGACGCCGGGGTGGCGGTCTGCTGGAAATCCGACACCGGCGAGGAGTTATGGAAGGAGCGGCTGGGGGGCGATTTCTTCGCATCCCCTGTCATGGTGGGCGAGCGGATTTACGCCTCGAACGTGGGGGGCAAGACCTTCGTGTTCGAGGCCACTCCAAAGACGTTCAAACTTCTCGCGCAGAATCAACTTGGCGACGAGGCTTACGCCTCCCCGGTGATTTGCGGTGGCCGCATTTACCTGCGTGTGGCCAAACGTGGCGACAGCCGGCAGGAGTTTCTCTATTGCGTAGGGAAGTGAGCGGAAGGGAGCCTCGGTGTTGGTAAAAGGCGCGTCGATTCCTTGGTCGAAGAAGACGCGCATTGACGGCAAGCGCTCAGGCGAGGGTCAGGCTCTTTTCCGCGTGGGCCAGCACGGCGAGCACTTGTTCACGTAATCCCTATCAAATTCTGCTGAGAGCACCGCGCAAATCGGAATCCGAGTTTCGCCGATCCCTACCGATCGGGATCCGACCCGCGACTAACAGCGCCAGATCGTCAGGGCTTTCGCGCAATACCTGTAAGGGCTGAAAGCCTGAAAGAAAATAGCCCAGGGCAAAGCGGGTCTGCAAGCGACGCCCTGGGTCGGTCCGTCCGGAAGATTTCCAAGCCCTGACAGGGCGGCAGAATTCTTCCATGCAAAGGCACGGACGCGTGATATTCTGTTGCTCTGGAAGACACCACGATTAGGACGGCAACAGGCAAATGGTGGGGGTGCAGAACAGCACGGCGCAATTCGTCCGAATGATGTGTCCGGAGTTTCTTTCGCCCTTTCAGGGCTGGGAAATTTTTTTAACGTTCAACCCAGGGCGGCGCTTCGCTTGCCCTGGGCTATTTTCGTTCGGGCTTACAGCCCTTTGGATTTGGGTGATGCAACATCAGTTAACCCTCTGGTTTCAAAAAACAAGATTGAATATAGTTTGGTCCAGCGAAGAGGGATTGGGCCTCAGCCTGTGTTTTTCATTGGCTGCTGGCACCGCACGTGCGGGACAAAGCCCTTGCTGAATTTCTCCAAGGGATTATGCTGCGGTCGAAAAATATGCTTCCGTGACTAATCTATGAAATCAGCTTCTACCAAATACTCGCTCATTCAACTGATTGTGATCCTCTTCGCCCACTCTGGCCGCCTATTCAATCTCCTGGCCGCAGACAATCAAAATGGAGTGGAGCCGAAAGTGATCGAGCCCGGGCCGCCTCCTTCCGATTCCATCGTCCTGTTTGATGGCAGGGACTTGTCTCAATGGACCAGCGAGAAGGGTGGAGAGGCGAAATGGGATGTCGCAGACGGAGTCGCTACCGTGAATGGCACCGGCAGCATCATGACGAAGGAAGAGTTCGGGGATGCGCAGTTGCACTTGGAGTGGGCTGCTCCGGCGGAGGTCAAAGGAAAAGGTCAGGAGCGCGGCAATAGCGGGGTCTATCTGCAGGGACGCTACGAGATTCAGGTCCTCGACTCGTATGACAGTAAAACTTACTTCAACGGGCAGGCGGGGGCGTTCTACCTGCACAATGCGCCACTGGTTAACGCTTGCAGAAAGCCGGGCGAGTGGCAGAGCTACGACATCATCTTTCATGTTCCCAAAACCACGGCGGACGGCAAGGTGGAACCAGGTTCCTTTACCGTGCTCCAGAACGGGGTTTTGATTCAGGACCACATTCCCGTGAAAGGAGATGCGACGACTGCCGCCAAGTTTAACGGGATAGTCCCAAAGGGGCCGCTGGTATTGCAAGATCATGGCAATCCAGTGCGGTTCCGCAACATTTGGATACGCCCGCTCTGAGGTGCCATGCCCAACGGCGCATAAACAGTGTTTGCAAATAAGGCAGTTGTGATAGATTCCCAATTGCGCTCCTGGCAGGGAGCGGCATAGAAAGGCAGAATGAAGAAATATTTTATTGGATTGGCGGCCTTGCTCTTTGTGGCGGGATGCGCCACCACCACCGTCCCTGTGGTGTCCACTTATTATGATCCGGTGTTCGGTAATCGAACCGATCTGTTATCAGACAACCTCCTGGAAGCTCCGGGACCGCCCCGGGAATTGGTTTGGCTGAACGCCTCCAGAATTTGGAAGAATTATGATGAAAGCGCTTATTATCTGGAGGTGAGCTACATGGCCAAAGCGGACGTGGGCTATTTGGAAATTCCCCCGGGAGAGATGCTCACGATAATCGCGGATGGCAAAACCCTGAAGTTCGAAGGTTCCGGAAGCCTGAACTCGCGCAAACCTTATAAGAAGGAGCTTGTCCGGGAGAATGCCATCTTTCCCGCGTCGAGAGTCGCGTTGCAGAGAATCGCTTCGGCCCAGCAGGTGAAGGTGAAAATCAAGGGCAGCAACGGCTTGATTGAGAGGGACTTTGCGCCGGAGAATCTGGCGCGCTTCCGCAAGTTCGTTTCCACCTACGCCCAGTAGTTAGAGCCACGCGGTGCCCGGATATTTCCGCTGCAGCGCCTGCTTTAGCTTTGGATAGCCGTTAGCTTTAAAAGCGGTCCAGTTGAAAGTGGCTTCCAGGCGCTTGCCATCGGGAGAGCAGAGCCAAAGTTTCACGGGTAATCTACCCTCGCAGACGTGTGGGTGCGCTTTCAATTGGAAACACTCCTGCAGTTTCACCTCCGCTTCGGGGCCAACAGGCTGGCCCTCGTCGTCGATAACTTCTTCCGGATAGCGCAGTTTGAGTTTTTTCTCCTCGAGCCAGGGAACGGCGACCGGAACCAATTCATCCAGCCAGCCTGGTTGCTCGGGCGCCAGACGCTGCATAAAAGCATCCCGCAACGGCGCTGCCTGCGCCTCCTTGGCGAGGGTCAACCCGGCAAAGGCGCGCGCGAGACAAGTTCTGAGGGCGGCTTCATCGAAGGGCGGAAATTCCAGCTCCGGGATGGCCGCGCAAACCAAATTGACTCTGGCAATAAGTTGTTTGATCGCATGGTTAAACAAGGGCAATTCAAAGCAACCCTTGCGATATGCCTCAGCCAGGCAGCGTCCAGAAGCGGCGGCATCGACCTCGCGCTGGTGCTCATGATGAATGACCAACTCGCGAAAACGCACCAGCTTGACAGCGGCTACGCGTTTGTGAGTGCGGTCAAACAAGTGCTCGATTTGCGTGGTCAAGTGTTGCGGAAATGTTTGCTCGATCCATTCGCGCTTCACCGCGCTGGCCAGTCCGAGCAAGGTCAAATTTGCCGAACTGCGCGCCGCTACTTCCCGGATGCTGGCCGCCACAAAGAGCGGCGCATTCTGCACCACACTTTCGCGCATTAATGTGCCCGTCCGCCCTTCCGTCAAATCGCATTCCAAGGTTCCCTGGTCGCGCCGCAGGCAAAGCTGGTCAATGAATCCGGCCATAACACAGCGCAGCAAAGCATCGTCGGAGACTGGAAGAGACTCGGCCGTTTTGCCACTGTCGCCAACCTGCGCATCCAATTCATTCCGCTCCCTGGGATCCGGACGCTCGACCAGCCTCTGCTTTTCGGCAAGTTGCATGATTTGCGAAAAGGTCAGTTCGATTTGACGAGCGGTTTGGGCATGGATTCCGTAGCGCCGGCAGGTTTCCACACTAAAATTGTTCCTCTTCGCAAATTGATAGGCGCGCATCAAAGTATAAAAGTCGGAATCCTGGCTGGCCTCGAACAATTCACGAGCTTCGGCAATATGTTTCTCATCACGCCCTAACCGCATCAAGAGATCGCGTCCACTGACTAGTGCAGCGCAGAGGGCGGCGGCGGGAACACAGCCGTATTTTGCGGCTTCGACTAACATGCGGGAGTAGCGCGGGTGCATGGGCAAGCGCAACATCTGGCGGCCCACGGGGGTTAAGTCCGACCTCTGCGGCGCCGGTGGGTGGTTTTCAGTTATCGAGGAACTGGACGGCTCGGCTAACTCGGAATGGTCGAGAGCGCCGAGCAGCCTTAAAAGTCTCTCCGCCCGCTCGATGGCGGCAGGATCTGGTTTGTCCAGCCAATCGAATTCGGCGGCCTTGCGTATGTTCAGTGAGTGCAGCAAAAGCACGACTTCTGCCAAATCGGCTCTTTGGATTTCGGGCGTATTGCGCTCCGGGCGGTTCAACTGCCCACTTCCAGTCCAGAGCCGATAGCACGTCCCGGGGGCCGTCCGGCCAGCGCGGCCCTTCCGCTGCTCAGCGGAAGCGCGGCTGATCTCTTCCAAAAAAAGCGTATTGATGCCGCGCTCGACATCGTAGCGGGCCACGCGCGCCAATCCGCTGTCCACCACATGCCGGATGCCATCGATGGTCACAGACGTCTCGGCGACATTGGTGGCCACAACCACTTTGCGGAGCGGATTTGGTTCAAAAGCGCGATCCTGTTCCTCGGGAGGCAACTCGCCATGCAGCGGAATAAACGCCAGCCGTTCGTCAGTGCGCGCCGCGCGAAGGGCATTAATGGTGGAGTTGATTTCTCCCATTCCTGGCATGAAGACCAGGATGTCTCCAGGGTGATTGGCATTCACTATGCGCTCGACAGTGTCCGCAGCTTGTTCAGCAGCGGGACGCTCGTCGTGATGGTCCAAATAATGGAGTTCGACCGAAAAGCTCTGGCCTTCCGAAACCAAAATGGGACACTTGCCAAGGTAGTCGGCGACGGGCTCCGCTTCGAGCGTTGCGGACATGACAACCATCTTTAAATCCGGACGTTGGGTTTGCTGAAGCTGTTTGACCAGGGCCAGGGCTACATCGCTGAGCAGGTTGCGCTCGTGGAATTCGTCGAACAGCACCGCCCCCACATCCGACAAAGTGCGATCATCCTGCAACCAACGAAGCAAAATGCCTTCGGTGACAAAGCAAATACGAGTGCCGAGGCTGGTCTGATCGTCGAAGCGGATTTGGTAGCCGACCTCGGCGCCGAGTTGGCTGTGGCGTTCCCAAGCCACCCGGGCGGCCACTGTCCGGGCCGCAACGCGGCGAGGCTGGAGGACGATGATTTTTTTGTTTCCGGCCAGTCCGCCATCGAGAAGCATCTGCGGAACTTGCGTCGTTTTGCCTGAACCCGTTGGCGCCACCAGAACCAGGCGGTTGCCGGCGCGGAGAACGCCGCTAATGGCGCCGTGGATTTCCCAGATAGGCAGAGTTGGGGAGGACGCGGAGAGATTGTTAGAGTTCATCTCGATCTCGACAATTCTTCATGCTCACTGGCAATCCCTTCCTCTTCTTATTCGAAGCCTGCTTCTCGAATCCTAGAAGTGAATATGGCGCAGGGCCAGGGCGGCAACGGTCAAAATCAGCATTACGCCGCTCGGCATGAATTTTCTCGTTTTGGCTAGCCGCATCCCAAAAACCACCAGCAACGCCGCCAAAACAACATCGGCCATATAGGGCTGAAAGATCACACCAGCGGCGCACAGACTCAGCACCGCCGCAAATGCCACAGACATGATGAGCGATACTTTGCTGCCCGCTTTGAGAAAGCCAATTAGACCACCGATGACCAGCAGCACAATATAAACCCACAGAATGAAGTTTGGTCTCATAAGCTCAGACAAAACATGTTATCGAAAGCGGAAGGAAAGGACAAAACAATTGTTGGGCCGACCATTCGTCGTGATCCGAAATCCTACCGGCATTGGATTGATAGTCTGCTGCGTTGCCGATTGTGAATCGGAGAACCAGCACGGGACGCCGTGCTTCCGCCAGGAGTCTCAGCCCCAAACGGCCTGAAGATCGCTTGCGCTTTCCGTTACCGATAATAACGTTCGTCGCCAAAGCGCCGGCAAGCCGGACGCAGTCCAAACGCTCCGCGAGATTTGGAGCCACGCTAACATCGGGGAAACGAAATTTTCCGGCCAACCAACTCGATCCCAGAACCCTCTTGGCAAGAATGGAAAAATCGCGTCCATGTTCTTTCCACGCTCCTCACATTCCAAGGTGCCGGATCAGGATGTCTGAGGCCTTATCCAAGGGCTTGAAGTCCAAAGCGACGATCGCCTGCTCCGATGCCCGCCAACTCCAAAGAAAAAGAGACCGGGAATTTCTTCCCGGTCTCTTGCGTTTACGAAGTGTTGAAGCTTTCGCTTATGGAGAGATCAGCCGATAGAACTTGTTTCCGGTGGTCGCTGTCACCGTGTAGGGTGACGTGGCCGCCGGCACATCGGTCCAAACGGCCCCCGCGCCGAGAACAGGCGAGGATTGGAGATGGCAGCCCGTGCTCGACCAGGTGATTACGGGTTGGCCGCTTCCGTTTACGCTCACTGTCAGCTGTGGTCCAGCCCGAGGCGTGGCAGCCATTGGGCCCGCACAGTTAGCGATGGTGAAGGTAGTATCATCAGCCGTCGTGAGGAGGAACTGATCCATCTTCAACCCGTTTTCGCGCATCCAGATACGGAAGGTATGGATCCCAGGTGTAGGCACGGTCACAAAAGACCCCGCACCCGTTACCGCCGATTTATAAACCCAGCCGAAGGAATTGAGACCTGCCGGGCATGCGCCACCCCAATCGTTGATGTTGTTATCAATCCGGTTGTTTTCGTTGGCGTTGGGAGCGGCTCCGTCCAAGGAGATATGGCAGGAATTAGCCTGTCCACTCGCAGCCGGATCGCTCGCACCGCCGCGGATCCAGAAGTAATAGCTCCCAGCCACCGGGAAGTCGATGGAGTAATCCAAGTAGAGGGCTGGACTGAAGGTCGGCCCATTCCCCACGTTGACGGAGGGAGGGTAGCCTGAGGCGATCATATAACCCGTCCCCGAGTAGCCCGGGAATGTGTTATCAAAGACGTAGTTCATGTCCGGAGTGGAACTGAAGATGCCATCGTAATTCTCATTTTCGAGCACAACCATATTGTTAGCGCCACTGGCCTTCGGCACCGTCAGGATGACTTTCGACGAACCCGCTGGAACGATGTTGATCCCAGGACACAGGTCGGCAATGTTATTTACGGTCAAGACATAACAGTTGCCGTTGGCAACGCCGGTCACGTTCAGCAGGACGCTCTTCCCATCCGACCTGAGTCCCGCGCTGTTAACGACGGCCCCGCCGCTAATTGAATAATTGCCGGGCGTAGTGGCGGTGGCAGTATCCAGTGCTTTGTCGAAGACCACTGTAACACCGTTCGCGCCGATGGCGGCGGACACCAGATGAGGCGGCACATTGTCCGGAGTCACGGTCACCGTACCCGAAGAGTTAGCAGTGCTGAACAGATCGGTAACGACGACTTTATAGACGTTTCCACTATCCGCCCGCAGGAGCGTCGGGGTGGTGTAACTCGAACCGGAGGCGCCCGGTATTAAGGTGCCATTTTTGTACCATTTGAAGCAGTAAGGAGGTGATCCACTGGCGACTGCCGTCAGGGTGGCAGTCGTACACTCAGGCACCGTTTGAGTAGCAGGCGAAACCGTCACGGCCAGCGGGCCGAGCACGAAGTCGTTGATGCAGAGATCGTCGATATATGCGAGCTCATTAGCTCCCCCGGTGCGGGCCGCGAACACATATTGATTCGCCGTGATACCCGTGTAATTTGGTATCTGAGCAGAGACGACGAAGTTGTCATAATGGAACGTGGCTAAACCGTCGCAGCTCACTTCCACCGTGGCTGGCACGAAGACGTTCTTCTCAAGGCCGGCGGGGCCGTTGACGTTGCCGCCTCCGATTGGCGTCAACGCCAAGCGAGCGCCATTCCAACGAACCTCGATACCCACTTCGCCACCGCCATTGTCGAAAGTATCGACCGTGACACTCAGCCCGTTGCCAGCGCCCTCCTCAGGGGTGAAGCTGTTCCCAAGGTTCACACCAGCGTTAAAGCTGACGCCATCGGCAGCGTTGCCGATAGGCCCAGACAGCAACTGCGTCCAGCGCGCCTTGAAATACTGGAAGGTCTGAACTCCAGCCAGTGGGATTGTCCAGTAGTTAGCCTGGCCATTCACCTGCTCGGTCAAATGCAAGGAGAAATCCGCGCCCACGACCGGTGGAGTCGTCCCGCTCGAAATTGTTCCGGCCGGGAGGAGACCGTCGTTGAAATCCGCGCAGAACCTCCCAGGGCCTTGCGCGAGGGCGAAGTTGGTAGGATCAGTCACGATCAGATTCGGAGGCATTTCCAGATCCTTCAAACCTGCAATAGTCAGCGTGTGCGCTGTGTCGGCTGGAATCGCATCTGTGGCCAGCACGATTTCACTCTGGCTGGAGCCATACGCAGCCGAATTCACGAACAGTGAGCCGCCATCCAGTGTATAGTCTCCGGCATTGACCGCCACGGGCTTGTTAAAGAGAATATATACGTGGTTCGGGTCATTGCGGGTTGAAGCCGAGAGCGCAATCGGGTTATGCGCCACCAACAGCTTGGCACCGCAACTGGTGGTGCTGAAGGAATTGTTGATCGTAACCGTATAGAGATCCCCGTCGTTGGCTTCGCTCGCAGCAGAGGTGGTGAGCGTGGCATTCGTCGCCCCCGCAATCACCACGCCGTTGGAGCTCCATTGGATGCTGTAAGGCGGAGTCCCGTCCGGAGTCACCGTAAAGACCCCGCTTTGACCGACGAACACCGGCTGATCGGCCGGCCCTGGGTTACAGAAAACATCGCACAAGGTGCTGAACACTAAGCCGCCAGGCCCCAACCGCTTGGGCTGGAATTGATCCACGGTCAGTGTGGACGGCGTCCCGTTAGCCGGCGCAGTTGTGT
>JBBRPK010000012.1:0-70483 GCA_038228235.1 Verrucomicrobiota bacterium | reverse complement strand
CCCATCCCAACACCGCCAGCCATTGCCCCTGATATTCGGCCACGTAACACAAACGCTCGCCCACCAGATGGGCATTCTTAAGATAATGATGCTCGCGGACCAATTCATCCCATCGAGCCTGCTCCGCCGGAAGCACCAGGCGCACTTGGATTTGGTCCAACACCGCTGCTTCGGCGGCGTCCGTTAAACTCAATCGCTTGTTTTTCATGCGAATGAGTAAAAAAACTTTTCTGGCTCATGTCCAGCACCAAGCTTAACTCGTTGATTTAGAACCTGTAGTCGTTATGCATAGAACCGCCCTGAACCCCAGCCCAAACGTTGTGACCAACGGAACAACCGACCTCACGGACCTCCCCGCCGCGAACTCACCGATGCTGGAGTTCTCCTCACCTGCTGACTTGGAGAGCTGGTTCGCGGGCGGTGGTTAAGCTCTCTCGCACTGAAAGGACATCCCAAATGAAATTTCGCGCGTTGAACCCCTGAACTGTAGCAGCCGATGTGAATCGGCTCTGATCTTTCCGGTGAAAATAGTGAGCCGACTCACGTCGGTTGCTCCGAGGTTCATGGGGAGGCCGTGAGGCCAGCCCCCTCCGGGTCCCCCACGCTTCAAAGGCGCGCCCCACACCACCAATTGCACCAATTGCTCGCAAAATTGACTTCTCACTCCCGAATGGCTATGGTTGCGTCGCGGGGAAACGATCGCCGCCCAGTGCTTTTATGAATGAGGAACAATGCAATGATGGGTCCAGGCCGGAACCGGAGCAGATGAAGATTAAGAAGGCCAAGTTGCCGGGTGAGGGCGGCCCGGCCGAAGTTCAGCCCGAGGCTCAAAAAAAGCTGACCGCCGAGGAACAGATGGCACTCTACGAAAAAGACCTGAAGGAAAATGACTGGGGGCACCAGCCGTGCTAACGGGCGTGTTTTAAAAACCCACGAAGGCGCCGCGTGGGGCACGCGGCCTGCACGAAACGGCGGGAAATCGGTTCCGTTGCAGGCCCCGTCCCCTGACTTGGCAACTTTTAAAGCACGCTCTAAGGAGTGCAATCGCAAGATAATCGTGATTTCATTCGGAGTGCATGTCATCGGGCTGGGCATTACCCACAATTCCGAATCATCAATCCCACACATATCCGTTCATCGAATTCAATTTGGTAAGGTTCCGGTTGGGTTGAGAATATCACATCGACCAAAATCTTTGCGAGTGATTGGTTGATTTGCCCCTTTGGGGCTTGGGGAAGCGCCAACGGCGCGGCTTTAATCCAGCCCAGGGCAACCCCCTGCGCCATCAGGAAAAGGGCTGAAAGCCCGATCTAACCGGCGCGCATTTGGAACGGGCTTTCAGCCCTCAGAGCCTGTTTTAAAATTCCGTGTGGTTCTGTTTTCGTGCGCTGGATGGCGAGGCGCGACGAGCGAGCATACCCGCCAGGGGTCTGTGACCGAGGAGCAACAAAGGTAGTGGGCGTACGAAAACCCTCCGGGCGGCGGGTCTTTTGTCTGCGCCCTGCGTTGACTCGGCCATCACAGCCCGCTGCGGGGATGCTCCGGCCTCGCCGCCTTGGCCACAGCCAAAATCCCTCGCCGCAGGACCCCACGCAATTTTAAAACAGGCTCTTATTCTTTCGGAGCTGCTTATCCCAGGGCGTTGCCCTGGGCTGGCATGAGGCTGGGGCTTTGCCCCTCCGGTTAGCTCGGCCTCCCCAGGAACCTCCGCGGACGACTGCTACCGGGTGATTGCCTTTTCCTCGTTTCTCCGCAATCTTGCTTCATGAATTTGTTGCCCTTCGGCCAATTGCCGCCTTATTCGCCGCGCCGATTTGTGCCGCGCGAAATCAATTTGGGAGATTGGTCTCAAGTCGCGCCTTTGTTTGATCGGCTGGAGAAGCGCGCGCTCGAATGTTCTTCTGTGCCCGACTTTGAAGAATGGCTGCGGGATGGCGGCGAGCTCAGCGCGGCCCTGGATGAGGAATCATCCCGCCGGCACATCGCCATGACTTGCCACACCGATGATGAGGGGGCCGAAAAGGCTTACCTCCAATTTGTCGAGCAGATCGAGCCCGAACTCAAGCGACGCCAGTTCAGATTGTCGGAAATCTATCTTGCGCACTCGCTCCGTGCTCAATTGCCAACGGCACGTTATCGAGTGTTTGACCGCGACACCAAAGTCCACGTGGAACTCTTCCGCTCAGAGAATGTCCCTCTCGAAACCGAGGAATCCAAATTGGGCCAGCAATATCAAAAATTGTCCGGCTCCCTGACCGTCCAATTCCGCGGCGAAGAAAAAACTCTCATTCAGATGGGCCGGTATTTGGAAGAGACCGACCGTCCTTTGCGCCAGGAAGCATGGGAATTGGTGGCCAGGCGGCGTTTGCAGGCAGCCTCGGAGTTTGAGAACATTTTCGATCAACTGGTTAAACTACGCGAGCAAATCGCCGCTAATGCCGGCTTCCCGAATTATCTGGAATATGCGTTCCGGGCGCGTCACCGTTTTGATTACACGCCGGAGGATTGCCGTCGATTCCATGATGCTGTCGAACAGGAAGTGCTGCCGGCGATCAGGGAGTTCCAAGCTCGACGCCGTGAGCAGTTGAATCTTGCTTCCCTGCGACCGTGGGACCTGGCGGTCGATCCATTGAATCGGCCACCTTTGCGCCCATTTGAGCAGGTGGAGCAGATGGTGGCAAAGACCCAGAAGATCTTCGACCAGCTTGATCCCGCGCTGGCGAAGGGCTTTAAAGTTATGCGCGACTTGCGCCTCCTCGATTTGGCCAATCGCAAAGGCAAAGCGCCTGGCGGCTATCAATCCACCTTGAGCGAAGCGCGGCTGCCTTTTATTTTTATGAATGCCGTGGGCGTGCAACGCGACGTGGAGACGATGTTGCATGAAGCCGGTCATGCCTTTCACGCGCTGGCGACGCAAAAAGAAGATTTATATTCCTATCGCAGCGCGCCGATTGAATTCTGTGAAGTGGCCTCCATGAGCATGGAATTGCTGGGCAACGAATTCCTCGAAGAATTCTATGCCCTTCCCGAGGCTCAGCGCGCCCGCCGTAACCATCTAGAGGGCATCCTGGAAATTTTCCCCTGGATTGTGACGGTCGATGCATTCCAGCACTGGATCTACTCACATCCGGGTCATTCGCGCGAAGAGCGGACTGCGGCGTGGCTTTCGTTGATGGACCGTTTCGGCGGCGAAGTCGATTGGTCAGGTTATGAAGAAGCGCGAGCGAATTTGTGGCATCGCCAGTTGCATATCTATCTTTACCCGTTCTATTACATCGAGTATGCCATCGCCCAATTAGGCGCCCTGCAAGTCTGGGCCAACTCGAAGCAAAACAAAGCGAAATCCATGCAGGCCTATCAACGGGCGCTCGCGCTGGGCGGTTCGCAACCTTTGCCCGATTTATTTGCCGCCGCCGATTGCCGGTTTGATTTCAGTGTTAGCACGCTCCGGCCTTTGGTGAAGATGGTGCGGGAAGAGTGGGGAAAGTTAGGTTGACCGCGGTAATGCTCTGGCCGGTGGATGGAGCTGACAATGTCTTGTCGATTCGCTGCGCCGTAATGAACAAGGATTTCGATAGCTTTTGGGACAACCACAGACCCATTGCTCAGGAACTCAAGCAAGCCGCCTGAAAAATGCGGCCCTCCTTCACAATGTTAAGTTACTTTTTTGTCCTGCACCCAGACCCGCTTCGCGGAGAACTTTCCACTGGCGGTCGAACACCTTTTAAGACCTCCAGAATATCAAAGACAAATTCATCGAAGGGGAACCTCAACGATAACCCAACCGATGGATTACGCTCCATTCCGGATGAAGACTTGGAACCATTTCTGCGCCATTCTGCACCATTTCGGGTCTTTTATTTTTGTCGGACCGCTCAACATCCGTGTTGAATTCTGATTTCGCGTTGGTAGTCTAGATGCCATGACCATAAGTTTGCCGCCTCCCCTGCTGCGATATTTCCTAACATTGTCCCTGCTCACAGCGCTTCCATCGGGAGCGAGCGGGCCGCGGGTCTTGCCCGAGGGGAAACTGCCCCACGACGCCCGACTCGAGCCATTGAAGGACTTGGATTCCTACTTTCCATTCGCGCCGCCGCCCTCGAAGGCGGCTTGGGAGCAGCGCGCTGAACGAGTCCGGCGGCAGATCCTGATCTCGCAAGGGTTATGGCCCATGCCAACAAAGACTCCGCTTCAGGCGGTAGTTCATGGGAGGACAGATCGTGGTGATTATACAGTGGAGAAAGTTTATTTCCAGAGCGCACCAGGGTTCTTCGTGACTGGTAATCTTTATCGGCCAAAAACGGTGGCCGGCAAAGCGCCGGGTGTTTTGTTCGCGCACGGACATTGGGCGGACGCGCGCTTATCGGAGTCCACCGACATGGAGTTGAGGCGCGAGATCGCCGATGGGGAGGAGCGCTTCGAGGAAGGCGGCCGCAGCCGGTTCCAATCGATGTGCGTGCAGCTCGCGCGCATGGGCTGCGTGGTTTGGCAATGGGACATGCTGGGCAATTCCGATTCGCAGCAGCTTTCGATGAAACTGGCGCACGGGTTCGCGAAGCAGCGCCCGGAAATGAACACCACCGAATATTGGGGCCTGTTCAGTCCACAGGCGGAGGGGCACTTGCAGAGCGCGATGGGGTTGCAAACCTGGAACTCGATCCGGTCGCTTGATTTCCTGTTAAGCCTGCCCGAAGTCGATGCGGAGCGAATTGCCATGACCGGCGCCAGCGGCGGCGGCACGCAAACGATGATCCTCGCTGCCATTGATCCGCGCGTGAAGCTCTCGTTTCCCGCGGTGATGGTGAGCACCGCTATGCAAGGCGGTTGTACCTGCGAAAACGCCTCCTTGCTCCGCGTCAACACGGGAAACGTCGAGTTCGCCGGCCTTTTCGCGCCCAAGCCGCAGGGAATGACTTGCGCCAATGACTGGACGAAAGAAATGGCGGCGAAAGGCTTCCCTGAATTAAAGCAACTCTACACCTTGCTCGGCGCGCCGGACAATGTGATGCTCAGGCGGGGCGAACACTTTCCGCATAACTACAACGCCGTCTCGCGCTCCGCTTTTTACACCTGGCTGAACCGCCACTTCAAACTGGGGCAGAAAGAACCGGTGATCGAGCGCGATTATCAACCGCTCCCGCGCCAGGACCTGAGCGTGTGGGATGATCAGCATCCCGCCCCCAAAGCTGCCGATCCCGACTTCGAACGTCATTTATTGCGCGATCTGCATGATGATGCCCAGCAGCAACTCGTGGCGGAGCAATCCACTCCGGAACGGTTCCGCAAGGCCTACGGTGGCGCAATGGAGATTGTTCTGGACGGCGGATTGGCTGAGGCCGGCGAAATAGAATGGGAGATGACTCATAAATCCGATCGCACAACGTGGATCGAGATGAGCGGCTTGCTCAAGAACAAGACTTATCACGAGGAGTTGCCAGCGGTGTTCTGCTATCCCAAACAATGGAACGGGCACACCGTTCTCTGGCTCAGCAGCGAAGGAAAATCAACGCTTTATGCGGCGGATGGCTCCTTCCAACCGGACGCGCAAAAGCTTCTCGATTCCGGCGCCACGGTGGCAGGGGTGGATTTGCTCTATCAGGGCGAATTCCTTCCAGATGGCCAGCCACTTACCCATACTCCACGCGTGAAAAATCCGCGCGAAGCGGCGAGCTACACCTTTGGTTATAACCATGCTTTGTTTGTGCATCGCGTGCATGACGTGTTGTCGGTAGTGAATTTCATCAAGCGTTACCAGGAGCATCCTTCACGGCGGGTGAGCGTGGTCGGTCTTGGGGGCGCTGGTCCATGGGTGGCAGCAGCACGCGCCCAATGCGGCGATGCCATTGATCAAGCCGTCATCGACACGGGCGGATTCCGCTTCGGCAAAGTGCTCGATCTCTCCGATCCTAACTTTCTACCAGGCGGCGCGAAATATGGGGACTTGCCGGCGCTGCTTGCGCTCGGAGCGCCGGGGCGAACGTGGGTGGCGGGAGAAACCGACGAAGGGCTGGCCCTGGCGCAATCGCAGTATCAGGCAGCGAAAGCAGGCAAAAATCTCACCAGGTTCAACGGTGGCGCGGAACGAGTCCGCCCAAGCGCCGTGGAATGGCTGCTGCGAGAGTGACCAGGCGTGCCCAATAACCTTCAATCATAACTCGCCTGCGATTCATAGTTCAAGATGGAGAGGCAATAGACGGCGGCGGTTTCGCTACGCAGCACCAGCCGTCCCAGCGTGATCGGCAATGCGCCAGCCGATTTGGCGGCGCTCACTTCCGCCGGAGTGAAGTCTCCTTCCGGCCCCACCCAAACACACACCGATTTAGGCAGCCGCGCGTGTTCTGCGTAAAAGGCCTTGAACAACTCACGGGGATGCCTGCTGTCAGGCTGCAGGGAGGCGATCAGTGGGAGCTCAAATTTTTCTTCGCGAGCCAGGAACGCCTTCGGCGTCACGGGCATTTCGATTTCCGGGAGCCAGGCTGAGCCGCATTGTTTAATGGCTTCAATGGCGTTGAGACCCCATTTTTCGACTTTTTCGGCCGAGGTTCCGTCATCCAAGTGGACGGCGACTCGTTCTGAGAGTAGTGGCACAATGCGAGCCGCGCCCAATTCAGTGGCTTTCTGGACAATAGTTTCCATGATTTTTCCCTTGGGAATTGCCTGCAGCAGTGTCACCTGATAGGGGAGGGGCGGGACGGTATTTTTTTGTCGAACGGCTAGGGCAACCGTATCTTGGGTTACCTCGGTTGCTTCGCAAAGATATTCGTGGCCGGCGCCGTCCAGGATCGCCGCGCGGTCTCCGCGCCGCAGGCGCAGGACGCGCAAAGCATGGTGGGCTTCCGCATTGGACAGGGTGAGCACAGAATCGTGGCACTTTGACGGAGGGAGATAGAAGCGGTGCATGGTTATGAGATTGGATACTGTGGGAGTTCGTGAATGGAATCGAACAGCGCGGCGAACGGCTGAAACGTTGGGCGGGGTTCTCTCTCGTGGCAGCCGATGTGAGTTGGCTCTGATCTTTCCCGGGGAAAATAGTGAGCCGAGTCACCTCGGCTGCTACGAGATTCAGGAAAAGGGTGAAAGTGCGCCGACATTGGCCAAGACTGGGATCGTTTTACCCTCACCTAACGGAACAGATTCTTGGCTTTGGCAAAAAATCCCTGGCTCAATGGGTTCACATTATCGTCGCATAGTTCTGCGAACTCCTGCAGTTTGGCCTTTTGGGTTGTATTCAGGTGTGTCGGGACCTCGACCATCACCCGCACGTGCAAATCGCCATAGCCGTAGCCTTGCACATTTCGCATCCCGTTGCCTTTGAGCCGAAAAAGGGCGCCGTTTTGAGTCCCGGGTGGAATTTTGATCTGGGCTTTCCCGACGAGCGTGGGGACTTCGGCATCCGCGCCCAGCGCCGCTTGCACGAAACTGATCGGGACCTCGCACAACAAATCGTCTCCGTCCCGCTGGAAAATTTCGTGCGATTTGACATGGAGGATGACGTACAAATCGCCAGCCGGCCCCCCGCGCACGCCCGCTTCGCCATTGCCCAAGGAGCGTAATCGGGCGCCCGTGTCCACTCCGGGGGGGACCTTGATTTTGAGCTTGGAGGTGCGCTCGCGCCGGCCGGTGCCGCGGCAGGTCTTGCACGGATTTTCGATGATGCGTCCAGCGCCTTCGCAACGGGGGCAGGTTTGAGCGATACTGAAGATGCCCCGGGAGGTTACTACCTGGCCGCGCCCCTCGCAGTTGGGACAAACCCGGGTCTTCGAATCGCCTTCGCGGGCCGTCCCCTTGCAAGTCTCGCATTCATCGAGCTTGGTCACCGTGATTTCTTTTTCGCAACCTTGGGCAGCCTCGATAAAAGTGATCTCCATGTCGTAACGGAGATCCGAACCGCGTTGGGGGCCTGTCGGATCGATGCGGCTGGCCCCAAACAGGTCGTCAAAAATGCTGCCGCCGCTGCCGAAAGCTTCCTTGAAAATGTCGAACGGATCGTGGAACCCGCCACCGCGTCCACCTGCGCGAGAGCGCGAATCAAAGGCGGCATGACCATATTGATCGTAAGCGGCTCTCTTTTGTGGATCACTCAAGGCTTCGTAGGCCTCCCCGATCTCTTTGAATTTCTCCTCTGCGGTTTTATCGCCGGGGTTTTTGTCGGGGTGGAACTTAACCGCTAATTTTCGATATGCCTTTTTAATGTCCTCTTCGGTGACAGTTCGCTCCACTCCCAGGACTTCGTAATAGTCGCGCTTGGCCATTTTAATGTGAGTTCCGAGTTTCCAGAGCCAAGCGCTTCAATGGGCGGGCGTTTTTGCCACCACCACCCCGGCGGGGCGAAGGAGCCGATCCCGAAGCTTGTAGCCTTTGCGTAATTGCTGCAGCACTTGGCCTTCGGCAACTTCCTTTGATTCCTGCTGGGCGATGGCCTCATGCCAATTGGGGTCGAAGGTTTTGCCCGTGGCATCGATTTCCTCCAGTCCGGCTTCGGCCAAGACCGATTTGAGTTGCTGGAAGATCATGGCGATTCCGGCCTGAAGCTGTTGCAACCCACCGGTTGGCGCGGTGTTGGCGGCCGCCAGGGCCATGTCGAAATTGTCCAGCACCGGGATCAGTTTTTGGAGGAGCGATTCATTGGCATATTTGCTGATCTCCTGCCGCTCCCGGGCGGCGCGCTTTTTAAAATTATCAAAATCGGCGGCCAGGCGCAGCATTTGCTCCCGTTGGTCATTGGCTTTAGCAGCTTGGGTTTTTAACCCCTCAATCTCTTCCGAGGTCAGGGGATTTTCCTCCAAGGCCTCCGGGTCTCCCATCGCGGGTGTGGTCGAGCCTTCCCCTTCCGGTTCGTGGAGGGCCGCTGGCTCGCGAGGTTCATGTTCTTTATCGTCGATATTCATCATGGCAATTCCTGGACCAAGTTATACAAAGCCCGCGCGATGGGCAACTGCGCGTTCGCAACCCACAGCAATTCATTATGGCAGTTTGGAACCCTGTGGGGTCGGATGGACGAGTTCCACGAGTCCCTATTTGCTTAAGAGATCAGGGACTCGTGGAACTCGTCCTTCCGAGACTTGTGCCGTTCCGCTGCCAAAATGGGAGTTGCTGCGCAACCCAGCAACTACAGGCGCCTTTTTGGTGTCCCCCCTGGCTCGTTTGGCGGGGGTTGGCAAGGGGAGGCGCATCATGGCCGCCTGGTTAGAAATTGGAGGGCCTCAAATTGTCACCGTTTCTTCCAGCTTTAAAAAGTGAAGCCAGCGGTTGGTGACCGGGCGCCGGTAAATCCGGCTCAAGCCGAGCGCATAAAGTTTCAGTTGGGGGGCGTACTGCTGAATTTTTTCTTCGCTTCCCGTCTTCCTAAACTGATCGGTCTTGAAATCGAGCAGCCAGATTTCCTTGGGGAGCAACACCGCCAGGTCCGCCTTGCCCCGCACTACAAAATATTCGTCCTGCAAAGCCGCCGCATCCGCGCACAGATTCAAGGACGAAAGGTCCTGGACAGAAAATCGGGCAGTGAACGGAATTTCGCGATGGACGCTCAGTTCCTGTGCGAGGATTTTCGCGCCGATGTCCGATTGCCAAAAAGCCAGCAACGCCTTCAAATCCAATGCCTGGGCCTCTTCCGCGGTTAAGATGCCATTCGCTAACATGCGACCAGCTTCCTGTTTCAGACTCTCCAAACAAGTGACGCTGGCCAGAGAGACGAACTCCAGAAAGCGATGGTGTGCAGAGCCGATCTCGGCTGCGGCCAGAATGCTGTCCGGGCGAGTCCTGGCCCTGGTGGGGGTGGCCAAAAGGGTGGACGACCCATAGCTGAACAGGAGCTGCGCATCATCGATGACTTCGGCTCGTTCCCAAATCAGGCTGGAAACCCGTTTAATGGCGGGTTCAACCGTGGCAGCGGCAAAGGGATATCGCCAGAGCATTCGGTCCTGAAATCTGGGCAAACTTACTTCATCCAGTTCCTCGATCAGTCCGGGGCCGTTTATGGGCTGGCCATCGACACCCTGCCCGCGCATGAGTTGTGGATCATTTGCCGCATAGATTTTCCAGCGCAGCAGGGCCGTTCGTCCTTCCTGCTCGCTGAGCCAATCCGTTGGTGAGGTCACTTGCGGCAGCCACATCAACAGCCAATCCGAATACTTGCGGGCACTCATTATTTCCCCCGTGGTCACTTGGACATCCGCGCCACTGGGTTGGCTCCAGTGAGGGTCTTTGCACGTGCCAGCGAGAATCAACGTGTCGCGCGCTCGAGTCAGCGCGACATAAAGCAGACGCATTTCTTCGCCGAGCAGTTCCCGTTTCTCGTGCCGCCCGGCCAGCCAATAAGGGAGGCTCGGATAGCTCCTATCCGAACCCGGAGGCTTCACTTTTGGACAAAGGCCGTAAGTTTCGTGCAGCAAAAAATCCTGGCTCAAATCCCGGAAATTGAACTGGCCTCCGAGCCCTGCCAGAACAACCACGGGGAACTCCAGACCCTTGCTCTTGTGGATGCTCATCAGACGGACGACATTTTCCGACGGGCCCGAGGCAGGTTCTAATTCCACCTCGGCCTCCTGCTGGTCCTCAACGAAACGAAGGAAACGGTAGAGCCCTTGACGCCTGTAAGGATCATACTCACTGGCCAACCCCAGCAGACGGCGCACATTTGCGACGCGCTCCTCACCCCGTGGTTCCGCCAGCAGCAGCGCCTCATAATGCGTCTCGCTCAACGTCGTCTCAAGGCACTGAGACAGCGAGTTCTGGCGGGCCAGCTCACGCCAGCGAGGGAATTGGGTCAGGAACAAATCGACTTTGGCCCAAGCACTCTCAGCGAGAGCCGTCAGCGTTCCCGGCTCGTCGGAGTGTGTCATTCCCAAAGCCTCTTTCACTGCCTCTCCCCGCTTGTCAGGAGGGCGCTGATGAAATTTCTTCAGCGCCGCCCAGAAGGGCTTCTCCTGGTTGTGCGCGCGAACCTCCGCCAGTTCATCAAGGGAAAAACCAGCCAAGGGCGAGCGCAACACCGCCAGCAAAGGAACATCCTGCAGCGGATTATCGATGAGTTTAAGGAGACTAAGCAGGTCTTGAATTTCTGCGCTCTCAAAGAATCCGTGGCGAGCCGCTGACAGAGGAATCGCAAGCCTATGGAATTCTTTTGCGAATGCTTCCGCTTTGCCGGCTGGCGAGCGCAGGAGCACAACCATGTCGCGCCACTCGGCCAGTCGGAATTCCTCCGCTTCCGGGTCCCAGATCAAATGCTTTTCCTCCCTCAAGGCTTTAAGACGCAGGCCCACCAGCCGCGCTTCCCGTTCGATGGCCAGTAGATTGAGCAAGCCTTCCCGCGTCTCGATTGCGTCCTCATCGCCGCCCGCAGGATCCGCCTCCGTATCTGTTTGATCGATCAAGTGCAATTCCACTCGGGGGTTTTCAGTCAGGGAAGCCTGCCTCGAAAGGTGCGCGCGCTTTTCCGGGCTCCCGAAGCGTAACTGCACATCGCCCGAGTATGCCACCCCGCCTACTTCCGAGCGCATGAGGGCGGCAAAGAGCGGATTGATGAAATCCAGAAGCGCTTCGCGGCTTCTGAAATTATCCGCCAGCGCTATCCGTGTGCCGTCCTGGCCTTCTCGCCATAGTTCTTCGTACTCGCAAAAAATCTTCGGGTTGGCCAGACGGAATCGATAGATGCTTTGCTTCACGTCTCCCACGAGGAAGCGATTGGGCTGGCTGGTCTCGCGGCTGAGGGCGGTGATAATCGCGTCCTGAGCGCGATTGATGTCCTGGCATTCATCCACGAAGATGAATCGCAGCCGCTGCTGCCACTGATGGGCGACGGAAGGGTCGTTCAGCAGGCGTAGAGCGAATTGCTCGAGGTCGGAGAAATCAAGCCCGCCCAGCTCCCGCTTCGCGTTGGTGAAAGCGGCGGTGAACTCGCGAGTCATTTGGAGCAGCGCGCACACTCGTCCCCGCACCCATTGCCAATCTTCTTCGAGTCCCCCAGCTTCGACCGCTGCGGCCATGAACTCAAGGTCAGCCAGGAAGTTCTTCAATGCCGCGCGAGTTTTAGTTTTAGCGCCCCTCGGCCAGTTATCGTCATTAGTGTCAGCTTCCCTTAGGCGTCGCAAAGCCTCTCTTCCTTCTTCGAGGCTGGGCCGGTTCGGAAGCGCCGCCAAGGTCTGAATGAACAGCTCAACCGCGGGAATGTTCCGGCAGGGCTCCAGTTCCGGGAGCGACACTTTCCGCCATTCGCACAACCAGTCCTCGAACCAGCGACCCCAGGCAACCGGTGTTTCTTCCTGATAGATCGCTTCCTGCCCGGCCAGCCAGCCTTCTGGATCATCCAAGGCCTGCATGTGGCGATGAAGCTTCACCAATCGACCACGGATGTTTTGGTCATCGCCGCTGCCCAGATCTCGGATCAATTCCTGGACGGCCCTCGCCTCCGGTCCCTCGCCCGCATAATAGCCGCTGAAAAGCGCGTCCAGCGTTCGCAGGATGAGCGGCGCGGTTTGCCTCTCGTCCAGGACCGTGACAGCTGGGTCGATGCCGAGTTGGTAAAAATGCGCCCGCACAAGTTGGAAACAAAAACTGTGGAGAGTGCAAATATGCGCTGTGTCCAGCAAGGCGATTTGCTTTCGCAATGTAGAGGCCTGGGGAGAATCTGCGGGGAGCGAAGCCTGCAGTCGCAGCAGCTCGGCGCGAATCCGGTTGCGCATCTGGGCGGCCGCCGCTTCGGTGAAAGTGACCATCAAGATTTCTTCCAACGAACAGGCTTCCTCCAGTAAAAGGCTAACACATCGATGAACAAGGGTGCTTGTTTTCCCGGTGCCCGCGCCGGCCACCACCAGCAGGTTGCCACGCTCTTGAATGGCCTTCCTCTGAGAGTCAGTGAGTGTGGTCATCCGCAACCTCTGATTTTAGCGCACGGTAAGGATCAACCCACGGATCAAAACGGCAAACCGAAAGGTAGTCGCAATAGTCGCACGCTTTGTGGGATTTGTGGCGGTAGGGTTCGATTCGCACATTCCCCTCGTAAATTTCCTGGGCGTATTGGCGCAGAAATTCTTTTATCTGATCCACCAGCCCCAGGAATTCGCGCTCGGACAAGGCTTCGTTGCCGTTCTTGCTAAAAGCGCCGTCCTTTTTGAGCGAATACCGGAACTGGTCCCCCTTGGCGCCCTGACGATTGTCGAAGGCGTGGAGCAGGTCGGCGCGAAAACGGCCCCGGTGCTGGTAGCCCGATTGGCGCCGCGTTTCGGTTTCCTGCAAGACCTCGATTCGATTTCTCCCGGCCCCGCCATGGCTGCGCAGGCTGACGTAGAATGCGCCTCCCGGGACAAGCTTTGAGGCGCCGAAGATCTCTGCGGCGTTGGACGCGTCGCGCAACACGCCCAGATAGGCCAACAATTGCAAATCCAGGCCATTGATCAGTTTGACTTGCTCCAATTCCTGGCCGCTTGATTTGTAATCGATGACCACTGCATAGGCTTCGCCGTTGGGCTGTCGTTGCAAGTCAACGCGATCGATTCGTCCGCGCAAAAGCAAGTGATGGCCATTGCCCAGATCGATGCGCCAGCCCTTGAGGCCCTCCTCCATCCCGAAGCTAATTTCCACCGCCTGCGGCTCGAAGAGATACTGCGGCGCCCAACTTGCCAGCACTTCGATAAAGTTTTGCAAACTTTCGATCAATGTGCGAGCGGTGAAACACCTTTCGGGAGTGCTGGAAAAGAGACCCTGGCGGAAAGTTTGCTGCAGACTTCTGCCAATTTCGCCGACAAGCTCGCGCGCGCCGGCCTTCGTCAGGTCGCGCCAGCGCTTGCCCTCAGACTGGAGATGCCGATGGAATTCCATGAGGATTTCGTGTTGAAAGCTCCCGCGCTCGCGCGAGTCCACTTCAAACTCCTTCCGCTCCTCGGCGCGCAAACCACGAGCGAGGAAGAATTTGAACGGGCAGGCCGCATAATCCTCCAGGTTGCTGATGGAAGTTTTCAGTTCCGTCCCATAGAGTCTATTTGCCAGGCCCTGGGATAATCGCGTGACCGACCTGGCCTTCGCAATCTGGTCCCAACGGGCGATCACCGGCGCAAAAAGCGGCAGTGTTCCAAGCGCGGCCAAACTTTGGTTTCTGGACATTGGACTTACCAAGTTGTGGGCCCGATTCTGCAGAAGCGGAACGACCAGTTCGTGGGGATGAAGGCTTTGACGCCAATCACAAGGGCCACCTTGTTTAGGCTCCAGACCGGGAAAGAGGCGTTGCAGGTGATTGATGAACGGAGAAGGGTTGAGGGCTTTGCCCTTCCGATCGCGATCAGCGTAAGTTAGCACAAGTCTTTTCCGGGCGCGGGTGCAGGCCATATAGCCGAGGAGTCGCTCGTGGCCGATTTGCTCCCGCTCTCCCAGACTGAGGGTCAGGCCGCGGCCCTCCAGCGTTTCACGGTCGTGGCAGATTAACAACACCGGCGGTGGCGAAGACGCGGGGAAGACCGTTTCGTTCAGACCCAACAGGATCATCATTTCCAGATTGGGATTCCGGGAACGATCCACTTGCCCAATCAACACTTCGTCCAGAGCCAGGGGAATCACGCCGGCGCTAAGGTTAGCCAAGCCAGCCTCGACCACCGGAATCCAATCGGCTAGTGGCAGCCGCGTGGTTTCGAAAGCCAATTCCAGGTTGTCCAACCAACTTTCCATCTCTGCCCAGGTTTGAAGATGAATTTCGGATTGCACGATAAAGTCTCGTGAATCGCCCTTGGCTGAAGCTGCCGCGTGGCTCCAATCCTGCAGCGTTTCCGCCACCCCCAACTCTTCCCACAAAGCTCGCAAGGCGCCCGCGAGTTCCGCACCCGTGGGCTGACGTTGAACGAGGATGAGGCGGTCGGCGAATCGGCTGAACGGTGGAACCACCTGTCTGCGGAATTGTTCGAAGCCTTTATCTTGCGGCTCCTGGCTTAAAGGATGCAGCCAGACGGGGCCGCGCCAGCCGCGAGCGAGAGCTTCGTTCTCCAAGCGATCGATAGCTTCCTGGTCGGCGTGGATCAAGCCTGTTTTCAGCGCGCCAAACCAATCGGCGTGTTCCCAGTTCGAGACCACCACGCGCAGAGCGTACCGGGTCAATTCCGCCAACGGGTGATGCGAAACCCGTTCGCGACGATCAACAAAAAAGCGAATGCCATAACGGGTAAAAACCCGGCAGAGCACGCGTTCATAATCATCAAGAGATCGGACCATTACTGCCACATCACGGAAGCGGCCAACACCCTGACGGACATGTTTCAGGATAGCTCGGGCGGCGACCACCGCTTCGGTCTCAGGATCGGGACAAGTGAAAACCTGAACGGGTTCATAATCTGTGGCGGGTGATGCGTTAGGAACCTCAGGGATTTCGGGGGTGAAAGGCCGTGGCAGGACCCAGAACTGCTCCAGATGGGCCAAGACGGGACTGGCCGCGAAGCGGTTGTTGATTGGATGCCGGTCGAGCGCATGAGTGGTTGATTGGAAGCCGGGCAGGACTTCCAGCCGCTGATAGCATCGATAAAAACTCCGGCTGATGGTGGCCCACATCGAGTGCCACTCATCTCCCTGGACGGGTTCGCCATCAAGGCAAAAGGCCAAAGTCACGCGTTCGCAACTGGGAATGAGCGCCGCCAGCAAATCCAGCTCCTGTGGACTCATTTCGGCAAAGCCGTCGAGCCACAAACCTTCGATCTGGAAATTGGATTGATCCCTGGCCGCTTTGACCGCGCCGGCCGCGAGTTCCAGCCGCCCATTGGGGTCCTGCAATTGATTCTGCTCCAGCCAATCGAGATAAACCCGAAGCAGCAAAGCGAGGTCGTGGAGCTTGTCCTTTAAGTGCGTCCCAGGCCGGCTCTCCTCCGAAACCTTGACCAACCGTTCCGGTGAAAGCTGATGCTGCTGGAATTCGTTGAGGAGCTTGCTCAACTCCTGCGCAAACCCAGGCCGCCGCGCGCTGGCAGCGAAGATTTTCAATTGCGAGTGATGGCGGCTGAGCAAGGCCCGCAACACCATCACTCGCCCCTCCTCGTTTAAGATTCTCGGCGGGGTTGAAGAAAATTGGTTCAAGACAAATTCGGCCAGCCGCTCGAATGAAAGAATCTGCAAACGAGTGTAGCCGGGCAATTCCGGGTCAGCCAATAACTCCCGCTCCAATCCAAAGGTCGCTTGCTTGGGCGCCAAAAACACCAGCGGTGGGCCATCGGGCGCAGAGGCCAATGCTGCCCGCACCTCCGCCAGGCAGCGGAAAGTCTTTCCACTCCCGGCCGGCCCGAGCAAAAAGCTTACATGCATGACCTCGATTTTAGCAAAACCATACCGCCGAGACAAAACAAACTCCGGTTTGAAGGCAATCATCACGTCAGGGCCTGTGACAAAGTAGCGGAGCGGCGGCGCTCCGGCCGGGAATGACTTTCTCACTGGCCCTGACCACCAGTGCGCGAATCGCGAGCTGAGGACGTCTCTTACCCCGATCTCGCGATTTGCGGGACCGAGGCGCTCCATTCTCATTATTAGGATGGCCCCACTAATGCTTTATCTCACTCAACAGATGTGAAAGGCGAATAACAACTCTTATGAAAACCAAGTGCAAAACCACTCTCCACTTAATTTACTCAGAAAGCGTGGATTTCACGCTTCCTCTCAAAAAAAGGCGATTCCCACCCGCTCTCAACCCTTTGAGCCTTAAACGATTTACGGCGGTGACCTTAAAAGAGGAGCATGCGATAACGTGGACGCATGTTGATAGAGCGACAGCCGGGTGTCTACGCTTCCACCGCCGTAATGCTTTGCCTCCCATGGCAACAGAAGTCGGGTGATGGTGGCCTCAGCGGGCGCAGTCCTTCCTTTCTGGCTGCGCCCGCAAACGATCCGGCGAGCTTTCGTCCTGGTCAAGTTCCCTGCGCTTCCAGGGTCAAGATTTCCCCTGGCTCGCATTCCGCCAAAACCTCAAAGGGATGGCAACAGATCTCGCAATCAGTGGTGAAACGTTGCGATGCGACGCTGGTATCAATGACCAACTCGAAACTCTGCCCGCAGAAAGGGCATTGGATGGATTCGGACATCTGCATCGCCCTAAACTGGCCCGGATTAAATGCGGGTCAAGTCTTTCGGCGAAGCCCGGAAGCCCGCGAACGCAATTTGAGCCGCGTTAAGTTTCGCATTGGCCATTAACCGCCCGTCAGGTTACATCTTCACCATGCCAGAAAAGTCCGGCGAGCAGATTCCAGCGCGAACGCAACACCCGTGGGCAAAAGCGACGATGTGGATGGTCATCGTTTTGATTTTGGCCGGCTCCGGCGTTTATGCCTTTAAATCCTGCCGGGATATCCCGGGAGAGATGGCTGGCACAGCGGGCAAAGTTCTGGCGGATTTGGCCTCCGCGTTTAAGCGTGGGACGATCACAACCTCATTCGTCAGCTACGCTACCACTATTAGCAACCAGCATTATTTTCAGTTTGCCACTTTGAAACAAACGGAGGTTTTCACGCGCGAACAACCGACAACCGTTTTTGGCTATCCGGTGCTTCCCGATGTGGTGGTGGAAGCGCGCGCTCCTGTTGAGTACACCTATTACCTCGATTTCAACGCGAACTGGCAATTCGTGCTCCAGGACAACGTGATGTATGTGCTCGCGCCCCCAATAAGATTCAATAAGCCAGCGGTTGATGCGTCTGCCATTACTTATGAGGTAAAAAAGGGCTATTTCAAAACCCCTGAAGCCCAGGAGAACTTGAAAAGATCCGTTACTGGCTTGGCCGCGATTCGCGCCAAAGAAAACATTCCTCTAATCCGTGAAACCGGCCGAAAGCAGACCGCCGACTTTGTCGAAAAATGGTTGATCAGATCTTTCAGTGACGCCAAGCAATACCCCGTCAAAGTTTATTTTCCGGACGAACGGCTCCCCGGCACGGTGACCGTGCCCAAGCAGCCGTTAAACTGATTTAGCCGTCCCTTCCGTCGGGAGAACAGCCGATTTCCCTTTCGCCCGGCTGGACTGGCCAATCTTACCGCCAGCGGAGCGGACCAATCCACAATTGACAAAACGCGCAAAAGGGCTATGGATTCTACGGCTTTGGCTGGCCTTTTGGTTGGCGCAGAGTATGAATGAGTTGAAAACACAATTACTGCTAAGCCTGGCGCTGTGCTTCCTGGCAGATCCCGCCACAACCTTGGCATCGCCTTCCTCCGCGTTGAAGCGGTACGAGGCGGGCAAATACGAATCCGCTCTCCGCGAATACAAACGGTTGTTGATGGAGAAGCCCGATGATCCCCGCCTGCATTTCAACGCGGGCGTGGCCGCCTTCCAAGTCCACGATTTTGACGAGGCGCTCAAGCAATTAAATTCTGCCCTCGTGACCCCGGACCTGCAGCTTCAGGAACGCGCTTATTACGATTTGGGCAACACCGATTACCGCCTCGGGGAGGGGAGTTCCGGGCCCGACAAAAAGCAAGGCCATTGGGAGCATTCCATCTCCAGTTACGAGAGTGCGCTTAAGCTGAATCCAAACGATCAGGACGCAAAGTTCAATCTCGAATTGGTTAAAAAGAAATTGGAAGAGTTACAAAAGCAGCAACAGCAAAAACAGGATCAGTCCAAAAAAGATCCGAAAGATCAGCAATCTAAAGAGGATCAGAAAGACCAATCCAAACAAGATCAATCGAAACCGGACGAGCAATCCAAACAGGATCAACAGTCCAAGGAAGATCAAAAAAAGCAACAGGAGCAGAGCAAGTCCGAGCAGAAAAAACCGTCTCCCGAGGAAAAACCCGAAGAAAACCAAGCCAAGGAAAAGCCAGACTCGAAGAAGGACGACCAAAAGCAAGCTCAGTCGCAAAAGAGCAACGAATCAAAAGAAAAGAACCCGGAGAATGCAGAGGATCAAGCGCAACCCCGCAAAGGGATGATGGTGCAGATGACTCTGCAGGATGCGCAGCGCTTGTTGGACGCTCAGAAAAACGAGGAAAAAACGATGGTTTTCATTCCGAAAATCAAAACCAATCGGACCGATCGGGTCTTTAAAGATTGGTGAAGCTAGCCAACAGAACGAGTTCTTTTTTCAACTTTGTTGTCTTCCTTTCCTCCTACTAACCTTTTGTTCGCTTTCTTGCGGATTTTGCGTTGAGGTTGGCCTCTTGCCCATTTACGGGCTTTGGATATTGTTAGCGATGCCTAAACATGGGATGGACAGCCCTCTGCAAGGCTCAGGTTGCTTAAAGGTTGCCGGTGTGGCGAAATGGCAGACGCACAGGACTTAAAATCCTGGGGCCGTAACAGGCCGTGTCGGTTCGAGTCCGACCACCGGCACCAGGGCGCACACGGAAGATGGGAAAAACCAATCGCAATGATCGCTTGATTGGAATAGGGATCGCGCCCTTGGCTGCTTCCGACCAACGACGTTCCAACCTGCCGTAACAGGCCATGGCCTGATCGGATCCAAGCAGAAGGCGTGAGTTCATGACAAGCATCGCATGAACTATTTCCCTCGCTGGTCAGAGAGGTTTTTCAGGTATTGCTCGACCAGGGGGCCATACTCTTGAGGATATTTCTCGGCTTGAGATTGCTGGATGGCAGCGCGATCGCGCTTGGGCAGTCCGGTGAATTGTCCCGAGCCGCCGCTGTTTTTTTTGGGGCCGTCTGCACCGCCGGCACCGTCCCAATTACCTTGCTGTCCGTTGCCTTGCGATGCCGGCGTTCCTTTTCCCTGGCCTTGTCCTTGCCCCTGCCCCTTTCCCTGCGCCTGGCCTTGTCCCTGGCCCTGGCCTTTGCCTTGTCCCTGTCCTTGTCCTTGGCCTTCGCCTTGGGCATTGCTGGCCATGGCAGAATCAGAATTCAAGCCCGCCTGAGCTAACGCCAGCGCAGCCTGGGCCTGGGCGAGGGCTTGCGCTGCGGATTCCGCGCTGGCTTGAGCGGGGCCGCCTTGGCCGGAAGATGCTTGAGCCGAGCCATTCGCCAAGGAAGTTTGAGCGGATTGCAGGGCCGCTTGGGCGGAGGAAGGCAAAGCGCCGGCCTGGCCCGCCGCGAGAGGTCCGACGGTCTTGTTCGCCTTTTCCATCAGTTGCGCTCCCTGCGGGAGGTCTGAATTACTCCGCTGCATTTGGGACATGGCCTGGCTAACATCTTTTTGCGCCTGTTCGATCAGGGAGGCGGCATCCGCCAGCGCCTGGTTCTGGTTTTTTGGATCCACCCCCAGCATATTTCTCAATTGATCCATTCTGGATTCCATCTCTTTCTTGGCCGCATAAAGATCGGCCAGCGCCTCCGTTTGTCTGGGTTGCGCGAGTCTCGGAGCCGCCTTGTCTAAATCATTTTTTGCTTCATCCATGCGCTTTCTGGCGTCACCCAAATGAGCAGCCGCAGCCGGGACGGGCTTCTCCGCCTCCTGCCTCAGTTCACCCGCGGCCTTGCCCAACGTTTCCTGTTTGCCGGAAATCTCGCTGAGCGGCGGCGACACCGGTTTGGCCGCCTCCTTCGCAGTGCTGAGTTGAACTTCCTGTTGGCCTTCAATGATGGCAGTGAGCTTTTTGAGCAAATCCTCGAGCGCTGTCAATTCCTGCTGTGCTTGCTCGAGTTTGGCCATTTCCTGGGTCAATAGTTGGTCCAATTTCTCCAGGGCTTCAATGGCAGCCTGTTGGGCGGGAGCATTGTTCTGAGAATTGGCCAGCGAATTTTGGGCTTTTTGCATCTGTTTGGCGGCCTCACCGGCGGACGGCGCGGCGCTCGGGACAACGGAAGCCGCCAACTGTTGAAGTTCCTGGGCCTTATCTTTCAGTTCTCCTTGCTGGGGAGCTTTTGAGATTAAATCATGGTTGTCCACGCTGGCGGTTTCCTCTTTGAGAGACGTTTGTTTTTTGATGAGGTCGCGCGTTTGTTCCTGTAAATCCTTCACGCCCGCCAGGGTGTTTTCCGGTTTGTTTCCCTTCTCTTCAGCCTTAGCCAATTGCTCCTGCAACGCGCGGCGGGCCTCTTCCAGGCTGGCTGCCGCTTCGTCTTGTCGGGGAGGGGCTTTCTCCCGTTGTCTCCTGGGATCTTTCTCGGCGGTCAGCGCCTCGCGGGCCGCCTGCATCTTATCCATGGCGCTTTTCAAGTTTTCGACGGCGACCGGAGCAATGCTATCCACATCGCGGCGAATCAGGTCGGTGGCATCCACGAGCTCGGCCTGTTTGGGTTCAATCTTACTGTCTTCCTTTTCAATTTTCGCAGTTTGTTTCGTCAACTCTTTTTGCTGATCAATCACTTGATCCAATTCGTGAATGGCCTGGCGGAGGGCCTCCAATTCACCCTGGGCGAGCAGCAACACCCGGGCGATCTCACGGAATTGATCGCGCACGTGCTTTTGACTGCCGAGGGCGCTTAAGAGTTTGGAGGCCCGCAAATCTTCCACGGCCGCATCCAGCGAGGCCAGCAATCCGCCCTCTTTCACCTGGTGCAAGGCCGCTTTGGGGCGCTCCACGGCAGGGCCGTCCTTGATTTCCCTGGCCAGCTTTTCCAACTTGCCGATGAGAGGCGCCACTTCATCTTTGATCGGCTCTTGATCGATTTGCAGCAAGCGAAGGCTGTTCTGCTGCTCTTCGCTGAAAGAGTTCGGCTGGCGGCCCTCCGTTTTTTTGGCCAGTTGCGCCCCTTGCCACATGAAGGTCGATTCACGATTGGCAAAATCCTTGAACCGGAGCGAAAGTTCATACAGCGCCTGCTGTCGTTGGTACTCCAGCACCAGTTGATTAAGTTGAGTGATAATCATTTTCTGGCCGGCATAAGCATCGGTCGCGGTCCTCGTCGAGGCGCTCGGGTCGTTCGACTGGCGGGATTGCTGGAGCAACTGGACCACTTTTTCCATGTCTTTATCGGTGAGCTTGCCCAGCACACCACGAATGGCTCGCAGCACCTTCACGTCCTCGCCTCCAATGCCATTGCGCTCAAACTCCGCAATGATGGTCCCCAACTGATCACCCACCCGCTGGGTGGTTGTGCGAATCTGCTGCTGTTTGAGTTCCTGTTGGAGAATGCGCTCCCCGGCAGGGGCAGTCACCTCCGCGGCAAGCGAACCCATCGCCAAAATCGCGGATCCCAGCGCCAATAATACGCCAGAACACCAGCCGGAACAACTGGAGCAGACATCTCCACGGTCAACACGCTGGCTTGCCGGCAAATTCCACCATGGGGGCCAGCGGTATCTTATTTTCATAAATTCCGGTCTTCTACCGGATTCGAGCAATCCTCAGGCGGATGCTAAGAGCCTGTTTTAAAATTCCGTGGCGTCCTGTTTTCGGGGAAAAGGCCGGACGGCGAGGCGCGACGAGGGAGCTTATCCGCCAGCGATCTGTGACCGAGGAGCAACGAAGCCAGCCGGCCTTTTCCGCGAAAACCCTCCGGGCGGCGGGTCTTTTGTCTGCGGCCGGCGTTGACTCGGACGTCACAGCCCGCTGCGGGGATGCTCCGGCCTCGCCGCCTTGGCCACAGCCAAAATCCCTCGCCGCAGGACCCCACGCAATTTTAAAACAGGCTCTAAGGCACCAGCACGACATGGTAAAACCGTTGAGAGGTGGGTGAAAAATTATCGGTGATGCTCAGAGTGTTGCTAGTGGCGATCTGGCTGGAGCCGAGAGGAATCCAACTGGCCTGGTTTAGATGGTCCTTATATTCCACCTGGTAAGCTTTGCCAACGGTGGTTTGCCAATTGAGCGCGACAGCACTGCCGCTCCGGCTCCAATTCATGAGGATAAGCGTGGCGCTGCGTTCCAGCACGTGAATAATATATGCCGTGTCGGCGCTTAGCGGTGGAACGCCGTCATCGATTACATGCACGGCTACGGAATAGGTTCCAGGCGCTTGGAGGTCAGTCGGTGTCCAGGAAAAAAGTCCCGAAACCGGATCGATGGCCGCTCCTTGCGCCGCGCCGGCCTCAAGCGAGAAGGCAAGATTCTGCGTGGGCCAATCGCTGTCCACACCCGTGAGGAATGACAGCAGCGCGCCGGCCTTGACGTATTTGTCCCGCACATCGATAAAAGATGGCGCGCTATTGACTTCGTTGACCGTCACCGAAAATGTCTGTGTTGCGCTCAAGGTCGGTGTGCCGTCGTCGGTAACCCTCACCGTGATATGATAAAGGCCCGGGCCTTGGCGTTCGCTGGGCCGCCATTTGAAGGCACCGCTGGGGCTGATTGAGGCGCCCGCCGGAGCCCCCGGGTCTAAGCTGAAAGTGAGCGTTTGAGGGGGAGTGTCAGAGTCAGTGGCAACGGCGGTGAACCTGAGGCGAGTCAACTCATCGATTACCCGATCGCCAATAGCTTGGAGCACGGGCGGGGAGTTGCCTGGAACGGCATTTGGCGCGCGAGGCGTGGGCGTGGATAGGAAATAAATGCCAGGGGCGCCGTCCGGATAGCGGCCCTGGCTCACGTCCGTGTTCTGGGGGCCGAAGGTAACAGCATCCACCTGGATGATATTTGTGCCCACCAAGGCAAAAAGTCCGATGGAATCCCCGCTTTTAGCTAACTTAAAGTTAACGTGCAGGTCACCGTTAGGACTGTTGGCCGGGTTGTTCTGGTCGGCCCAAACCAATAAATAGCCGCCCGCGGGAATGGAGGTGCCATTGGGAATGCGCCAGGCCAACTGGTTGGTTAAATTGCCCGTCAAGTAGAGGCCGCCGATGTTAGCCGCCTGTGGCGATGGATTATACAATTCAAACCAATCGTCGTAATGCCCGTCTGTCGGGTCCGGATACCCGCCGGACCCAGCGGCATTGCTGGCGATCCACTCGTTGATTAAGACGTTGCTTGGCAAGGCATAGTTGTTCGTTCCCGGTGTGGTGGTCTTGGCGAAAATCTGCCGGTCAAAGGGTTGTCCGTCGGGATAATCGCCATAGGACTGATCGGCGGCCAGGCCGGAATAGTTAAGGTAATCCATAATCTGAGGCAGCGCGCCGACGAGGCGAACCAAGGCCACGGAGCCGGTGGAGTCCGCCAGACGGAAACTGGTGTGCCATTGAGTTGAAGTGCTTTGATTGGGTTGCCCATCGGCCCAAACGAGCAGAAACTGGCCGGGGTTGATAACCGACCCAGCCGGGAAGGCCCATTGGGTCAAATTGGTATAATTGTTGGCCAGATAAAAACCCTCCAAAGGCAGAACGTTAGTGCTGGCGTTGTAGAGCTCAATCCACGGATCCCGTTCGCCAAGCCCGTCCACGGGGCCGGAGATGTTGTTGGCCTGCACCTCATTGAGCCAGAGAAGCGGGTAGGGAGGGAGCGAGGCGAGAGTGGAATTGGATGAAGAGGGCGTGAAGCCAATCGGCCGCGGGTTGACGTTGAGGCTTAGACCGCCCGGGTAAGCGCGGATGGTGAGGTTGGTGCTGTTAATTGTCCGATACCAGAAGCTGAGTGTGCATACAGTATTGCTGTCCAAAACGGGCAGATTCTGGTGTATGGAATTGGCAACCGAACCGCTATTAGTGGCCACCACGTGAAGACTATAGTTGGTGGAATGAGCATAGGCGCTGCTCAGGGCCGAACCGCTCATCGTGGCCGGAACTATCCAGCTGCCGGCTAAATCAGATTCGAAGTCGCCATCTTGAAGGAGGTTGATCCCGGACGAAGGGCCGGAAAGAGGCGTGATGGAGACGTCGTCGATATACACCTCGCCCGGTCCTGCCAGATAGATAAGGACGTTGGTAGCCACCCCGATAACGCCAGTGATGGAGGCCAAACGCCAGGCGCTTCCATCGGCCCAATTGCTGACGCGGGAATTGTCCTGGGACGGATCGATTAATTGCAGAGCAGCGCCCTGGCCATTCGCTCCCAAGGCCCAAGGCAGGCTGGCTTCGTAACGCACCTCGTCCACCACCAGATCGTCCAAAGGCGTGGCGCCAGGCTTGATCAGCGCAATGGTTTGACCGGCGGTGTTTAACTGCCCGTTGAATTGCCCGAAGACCGGGACCTTGAGGCCATAGGCCGCAGCAAAAGCTGCTGTGCTCTTGGCCAGAGTGAGATAGCTGCGAGCGGCGAGGACCGACCCGGAGGGGAAGACATAATCCAAGCCGTCCAGCCGCCAGGAAGAGACATCGAAAGCGGCGTCAGAGTTGTTGAAGATTTCTATGTAGGAAGCATTGGTCGCAGTGGGATTATACATGATCTCATTGAAGACGATGGCTTCTTGCGGCGCGACCACTGGGCCGACGTAATTCACGTTGTTTGTTCGGCGAAAGCCGGTCAGTTCGTTGCCGAAGCGGTCGAAACTCTGAATGACGATCTGATTCTCTCCCGGGCTCAAGACCAGGCGGATGGACCAGTTTGTTACCCCTGTAAATGGAATCGGGTAAGCCACGTTGTTGAAAATTGCGGTCATGTTCTTGATGATAATCGGCGCCGCCCCTGAAAGGATTAACAGATTGGTGTTGGCGGTGGCATAGTTAGTGGGGGAGAGCGAAAAACTTGCGGCTACGGTGGCCAACTGGGTTAGGATAAAGGCCCGTCTCTGGCTCGTGTAGGTTTTAACGGTGGCAAGGGTATTTGGATCTATGTTGATCCGATTCAGTGTGAGGGCCGCAGCTTTGGCATCGAGGATCGGGTCCAGAAAGGCGTTGTTTAAAGGGCCATCGACGATGTCCTGGAAAGCTCGCCAGCAGGCGCGGACGATTGCTGGGGTGCTGTACATGCCGATCACCCTCGGATCGCTGACGCTGTCGAAAAGGCTTTGCCCCGCGCCGTTGCCCCCCACGCCCATCGTAAAATCGATATCCCAGGTCAACTGTTCGAATCGCCCGTTCACCCCTTTCCAAGTGTAATCGTTCTTTCCTCTGCTATAACCATAACTATCCCAATTTCCCACCGTGCGCTGGACTGCAAAAATCCGCATCCACTGTTCATAATTGGCAATGGAGTCAAAAAGCGCCAGATCGGGGATCGGCGCGGTTTTGGAAGGACCCGTCGGGGAGTAGGCAGCGGTCGGGCTGGCGGCATTTACCAAAGCAAAAAAATTGGTGTAATTGGTGGTGGAATCTCCAGGATTCAGGCTGCGCTTGCGAAACATGAAGCGGTACGGCGCAATGTACAACGAACCGTTGATCGTCCGTCGTGAGAGATCGGCATCGTTATTATCGGAGAAGTCATACCCGTTATCGTTGAACTCGAACCAGTCTTCGATTTTATAAAGTTCGCCGCTGGCATCGTTTGGATACCATTCATGCACCACATCCCCATTCGGCTGCTGGGAATCTTCAAAGATGAAATTGCCCGGCCGATCGGCGGTGGTGCTGCGCTGGCTGCCGTTGATAAAATAATGAATGTAACGGCGGTGGTTATAAACCAGCCCGATCTCATTGAAAATAATGTAAGAGGTCTGCTCGGTTTGCGCGCTGGTATCACTGGTAGTGGTGCCGCCGGGATTGCCCGGATTATTCAACACAAAATCGGTGGTGCCCAACATGCGATCGTCGGCGGGAAAATTCATCACGAAATCCACGCGATTGACCCCGCACGGCCCGGTGGTCATTTGGCCGCGGTGCCACGGACTGCCGGCATATAGAGGAAGGGCATTATAGACAGCGCGCGCATTATTATACACGAAGGTCCCATCCATCTCCGCATTATCCAACCCCGACGTGTTAGGGTTCTCCGTGGGGGGATGGCCGCGGAAGGCCCAGCGATTGGAGTTGGCGTAAGTCAGCCAAAGGTGATAAGTGGCAAAACTTCCCGGCATCTGAACATCACCCCAGCGCAGCACTCCTTCGCGGGTAATGCTGTCATTTGGAAAGCACCGATTCAAGGGAGCCTTGGGGAAGACATCCTGAGGAAAAAGATTGGTGGCGTTCAAATTATCCACCGCCTGGATGTAGAATGCGATCGTGCCGCCGGCGGCTTGTCCAGGAAGGGTGGCGCTGTAAAGGCCATCGCCCGCCACGGCGTCTCCTCCCGTGCCATCGTCCAGCATCGGAAGGGAAACATAATTGGCGGACGGATCGATCCGGTACTTAAGCATCAATGAAGATATACCGTCCGGATCGAAGGCGCGGGCGGTGACCACCACCGGTTCATTAGCGGCGGGAAGAACCGGGGAATGTTGCACTTCGAAAACGGCGGGGCCTGCGTTGAGCACGGCCTGGCTGTTGCGCGCCCCTGGCGTGCCAAGGTTCGACGGGGTGGACATCACCCCGACCACTTCGGCGCCCCCGCCATGGATGCGCAGGAGCACCTCTGGCCAGCCCCGCAACCAGCGCGCCTTGGCCCGCAGAGTCACCGTGCCAGCCGCACTGGTTGACAAGGCTGTGGTGCGAATGCGGTTCCCGCCATTATCGCCGCGCGATCCGGCCCGTACGTGCAGGCTCTTGCTGCCCGCATAGCCCTCGTTTTCGATACTCGAGAAATCATGAGAACCTTGGAAAACCCAATTGGCCGAGCCCTGTTCGAAACCCGGGTTCGCGATCAGATTTGCTCCGGCTCCGTTGTGCAGCTCCACCTCGTCGATGAGGCATTCTCCAATGCCCATCAGGACGATTTGCACATTGTCATTAATGGGAGAACCGAGGGTTTCCCCGAGCGGACCGGTCCATTCGAAATTGGTCCATTGACTTTTATGGGTTTCGTCGCTGTCCGCCCAGTTGGCGGGCTGGCGGTTATCGCTTCGGGGATCAACCAATTCGAGGCTGCTTCCGCCTCCGCCCGACCATGTGCCCCAACGTCCCCCTTTTCCATAGGTGACCTCGTTCTCAACGACATAAATGATATTGGTCAAGAAACCACCGCCGAAAGGGATCACCCAGGGAGCAGGCATCGAGAGAGCGATTCGCTCGCCACCGCCGGCCAAGCCCCCGACGAAATTGCCGACGGTATTGGTGGCATTAAGATTAGAGTGGTGGGCGAAGAGATTCGTCTTGTTCTTGGCCACCACGAGGTATCCATCCGGGGCGATCGAGGTATTGCTGGGGAAGCTGAAGGAAATTCCCGCCGTGAAAATCCAGTTCGCCAGGTTAACAGTGTTCGTTCCCTTGTTGTAGAGTTCGATATACTCATCGTTATTGTTTCCGGAAATGGGGCTATGCATGATTTCATTGATGACAATATCCCGAAGCAGCGGGTTGCTGTTGGGAGCCCCCGGAGTGCGGCTGGCCAACTCGCGGAACGGCCCGGCCCCCTCCGGGAACCGCCCGGCGGAAAAGCCGCTGGCCTGCGCTTCATATCCCACCGCATCAATCACTCGCGTCTGATTCGAGTTCACCAGAAAAACCCGGCCCCCGAGTGCGCTTAGTCCGAAGCCCAGCGTGCTTTGCGTAAAGAAAACGAAACCGGTGGGAGAAATAATGGTGCCATCCGGAATCCTGAATTTTTGAATCGCGGCGTCATCGCTCAGAAAAACTCCTGATAAGTCCGCGGGTTGATTATTATGGTTGTAAAGCTCCACGAAATTCTCCGACAGAGAATCGTCACTATGGGCGAAGACCTCGTTGATGGCCACCGAGCGCAACGGCTCGGTATTGTAAGGATCGTCCCGGCCAGGGGAGCCATCCAGGCTATCGCTGGCCGCCCAGGCTCGCGGATCGCCCTCACCGTAGGAGGGCCGCGCCAGCACGAGCGAATGGCCCGCGCCATCAGCGGCTGTGGGCCATGGACTCTTTCCCTCGTAAATCACCTCCAACAGAACCGCACCCTGCCGGTTGCGCAACTGAACCGTGCCCGTAGTCGCAGGCAGGCTGTTAGTGTCCGCCCCATCCCAGGGGCCGAGCACGCCTGAAATTCCATAATGGCTCTGCAGAAATGCTGGATCGCGCGCCACAACGACATAGGCCCCCGAGGGCATGACGGTATTGGAAGGGAAGGTGTAATTGACCGACCCAGAAATCCGGTAGCCGCCAATCTTCTCGAAAAACCCTTGGGAATTATAGATTTCGATGAATTCCAGGCTGTTGGAAAATCCGGGCACGCTCCTGGGATGATACATGATCTCGCTTATGGCCAACCCAGTCTTTCGGCTGGAAGGGCCAATGGGCTCGCGCCCGAGGGCCAAGCTGGCAGTCGTGCCTCCGGCCACGTTTTGAAAGTCTCGAACCTGAACCACCGTCGGCTGGTTGGTGTTGCGACTAGTAGCAGCCACTCCGAGATAGACTGTGTTGGACAACGCCAAAGTCACAACTCCCAATTGAGCCCAGGCATTCCCATCAACGCTGGCGTAACCGGTAAAAGAATTGCCCTGCCGTTGCAAGCGCAGCCAGGTGCTCGGATATGTGACCGGAAAGCTGCCCGCCACGGTAGCCGGTCGCCCATTAGTCAAGCGCGCCTGAAAAAAACAACCACTCACCCCCGGAGTGGCAATGGTGGCGGCGTAGCGGTTAGAAACCATCAGATCCTCCCGTGCCATCAACCCCGCTTTGGCCCAGGCATCCGACAGACTCATAGCGGCCAATCGCACCTTCACATCGAAGTCTCCACTCTGCTGCATGTAGTTGAAGGAAAACTGGTCCGCCCCGCTGGCTCCGATGTCCGAACCCCCAGCGCTGAAATCAAAGCCCCCCGATGCCGTGGTGGCAACACCCGAAATGGCGGGACTTCCAATGTCTTGCAGCATCAGAGCGGGTTGGGCCCACGAATTCCAAGAGCCCAAACAGAGGATGGCGAAAGCCAATTTTCCGGTGAGGAAGGCACGTAGAGATTTCATGGGTTTAGGTTGGCAAAGTCGGTTCGTCTGGGTTTGACGTGGGCTCATCAGGTGAGAGTATCGGAAGGCTGCCAAAAATCAATGATTATTCTTAGATTTTGCTGGTCAATTGGCCTTTAATTCGCTAGGATTGAGGATTGCTATGATGACTAATAATGGGGTTTTGCAATGGCGTTGCCTGATAGTGTGCTTTGGCATCAGCGCGCCTCTGAACATGCCGGCGCAGGATTCGCCTCCCACTCCCCCCTTGCCGCCGCCACCGGCCAAACGGACCACCCCGCCGTTCCGGCCTGTTCCTTTGCGAACGGGAGGGGACACGACCCGGCCTGTTCTCACGGTTGTGCCAAGCGTCCCCGTACCACTGCTCAACCCTCCGGCCGTCGCCCCCAACCCTCTCCTGGCCCCCGCGCCTGCTGTGGCGCCTGCGCCCGCGCAAATTACCAATCCCGGAGCGTTGGCTTTTGATGCCGAACAAAAGGATTATGCGGCCAAAGCGGGAGAAGCCGCTGCCAATTTTACCTTTACGCTCACCAATGTATCTTCCTCTGAAGTATTGGTGAACAAGGTCACTACTTCGTGCGGTTGTACGGTGGCCAAATTGCCTGAACAGCCCTGGCACCTCGCTTCGGGCAGCAATGGCCCGATCAATGTGACGGTTGACCTGCGCGGGAAAAGCGGCACGATTATGAAATCGGTGACGGTGGACAGCACGGCTGGAATGAAACAATTGCTGGTAAGAGTCACTATTCCGGTCGTTCCGCTGATTGCCCCGGCCACAAACAGCATGGATCGGACGCGCAATCTGGCCTTGGCCCAGGCCGACCGGCAGGCGGTTTTCAAAAGCGACTGCGCGGAATGCCATGTCAAGCCCGCCATCGGCAAATTAGGGAAGGATCTTTATGTCGGGGCTTGTGCTGTTTGCCACGACGCCGAGCACCGTGCCACCATGGTCCCCGACCTTCGTGTGCTCAAACATCCGGATACTCGCGAGTACTGGGCCTATGCGATTGCCGAAGGAAAGGCGAACTCGCTCATGCCTGCATTCGCTCAAAAAAGCGGGGGGATTTTGACCGAACAGCAGGTTCTGTCCTTGGTGGATTATATGGTGACGGATTTTCCAAAAGATACCAACTCCGTCGTCCACGCGCCAGTTCCTGTCCCTGTTTCAATAGGGAAACCCAATCCTCAGGCCAACGCCGGCCCCTCGGTCGGCTTAGGCCCGTTCTCAATCAAGTAGCGCCCCGATCTTCCAGAGCATGAGCGGCCTCTTCATCACTCTGGAAGGCACAGAGGGCGGAGGCAAAACTACTCAGATGGCGCTTCTGGCTCAACGCCTCCGCGCGCTCGGCAGAACAGTGCGCTCGCTGCGCGAACCAGGCGGCACACCCATCGGAGAAGAAATTCGCCACCTTCTCAAACACAGTGAGGAGAATCGCGCGATGACGGCGGAAGCGGAACTCCTCCTCATGAATGCGAGCCGCGCGCAACTTGTGCGGGAGGTCATCCGCCCAGCGCTGGACGCCGGCGAAATCGTTTTATGCGATCGGTTTTATGATTCTACAATCGCTTACCAGGGCTATGGCCGGGAACTGGATTTAAAAGCGGTGCAGGCCTTGATCAGCTTCGCCGTAGGGGACACCCGTCCGCATCTAACCTTGCTCTTGATGGTGCCCGTCGTTGTCAGCGAGAATCGCCGCCTCCATCGACAAACCTCGTTGTCGCTTGCCTCCGCGCAGGAACCCCCTGGCTCAAGCGGCTCCCTGCCCGCAGCTCAGGTGCGAGATCGGATGGAAGAGGCCGATCGGCATTTTTTCGAGAGAGTGGAAAAAGGCTATCGCGCCATCGCTGAAACTGAGTCCAAACGCATCCGTTTGATTGATGCCACCCAAAGTGTCGCAGCAGTCAGCGCCCGTATTTGGGAATTAACTGCTCCGCTGGTTACTTGAAAGAGCGGAAGAAGAGAACGTTTTGGTTGTTCGTAATCGTGAGTGGCAGCACCTGAGAAAGATTGGTGGGCTGGCCCTGCCAAGCGGTTCGCCAACTGGCGGACTGAATCGCTGGATCGGTCGTCGATTGCACCACGTAATTCGAACCCGTTTGACCGTAAAGAATTAGGAAGGGCTGCAGATTGGTCGACGCCACGGCCTCTAGCAATGGTTCGTTCGCCACTACCGCAACCCGTCCAGACCCTGCCAAGGTTCTCACTAAAGGAACCCCATTTGATTGGATGGCGACGACGTTGGAAATGACCAGCGGCACAAACATCGATTGGGTGGCCACGACTGTGAAATCCAAGTGGCCGAGCACCTGGCTGGCTTGGATGCTTTGGCCGTTGGTAGGGCTGAAACTTACGCTTAAAAGGCCGCCTCCCTGGTCCGTCAACGTGGCAAATTGGATGCCGGGCGCAACACCTGATAATCCCAGGCCTGTCAGCGCATCCGGCGGCACGAACAGGGAAGCGCTGATATTCGTCACTCCGGTGGTATTAGTTACGGTGATGAATACGCTGCCGGTGTCTCCGCTGCGCACGACAAACCTGCCCAAGCTCAACTCCAGATAGTCACCCACAATGACCGCAAAGGTATTAACCGCGCTCATTGGCGGATTGCCATCGTCCGTGGCAAGGATGGTGAAACAGTTGGTGCTGTGTGCTTGGCTTCGGGAAGGAACCCAGACCACCGCCCCATTGGTCCGATTGATAAGGGATCCCTTTGGCCCACCCACGATTTGGAACGTCAAATGGTTCGGAGGAATATTTGGATCGGTGGCCACATTGGTGACCTTCAGCGGCAACAACACTTCAGCGAGGAAGTTGCTCAATGGTTGGAAGATTGGCGGTCGAGTTGTTTGGGGGCCGATAGTCAAGGTGCCTGGAAGGAGAGTGGGTGACAAAATATTTTGATCAGATGAAACCTCCAAGACTGTCGGGGTTCCGTTGATGAATAGATTGCTCGAGGATCCAAGGGACCCAATCAAGTGGAGGCGGACCGCAAAAATGGTGGTCATAACCGGGAGGTTAGTTCCCCTGGTGGTAGGCTCGTCCCACGTGATCTTCAGCACACCGCTATTGGTAGCGAAATTACCGGGAGTCATCCCAGGCAACCCGAACTGTTCCACATCCATAAATGTGGCCATCGTCGGGTCCCAATGGAGTGAGAATTGCATGGTAAGCAGGGTAAAGCATCCACTCAACTGAACCGGTATCAGGACGTCATCTCCCGGCAGTCCGTTGGTGCTCCCGATGGTGAACACCGGGCCGGGGGGAGGGTCACTTTTCGCCTCGTTTGCCATAGCCACGAGCAGACTCAAAAAGAGGATGCCAATAAATTTAATTCTTAAGCTAAACTCCAACTTCGGAAAACACTTCATAATGCGCACAGATTTATTTCGCGGAATTACTGGATTCGGAGCCGGTAAAAGCGGTGCCGGGCTGGAGCAGCAGGATCCTTCAGGATGGTCATAGTGCCATCCCCGGTGACTGCGGGCAACGCGGTCCAATTAGTGCCAGGCAAAACATCAGTAAATTCGAGTATGTAATGCTGGCCTTTGATGGTTGTCAAGGGGAGAGAAAAGGAGTCCTGGCTGTAGAGGCCCTGAGTCAATTTTACCGGGAGCGCCGAGGGCAACGCGTCCCCAACGGTGACCTGGCCATTCAATGCGGCGAAAGTTCCGAGAGAGAAGTTGATGCCCACTTCCCGTTCCGCGACCGTATCGACGAGGTTCAAGGGGGAGACATTTCCGATGCTCCCGGCAACCTTGAAGCTCAAGGTGAAAATCGTGGTTCCGTCAGGCAAGGTAACCCCTGCGGCTTGCGGGTCGTCCCAGGAGAAGCTCAATTTGCCACTATTGGTCAACAAGGTGCCGTAATTGCCCGACGAAAGTCCCGGCAGAGCATAACCTCCGGTTCCCTCGTACTGCAGGATCATCGGATCCCAAGCCATGGTAAACTGCGCGCTCGTCACTTGGCGGAACCCGCTCACGGTTATCTGTGCCGCTATTGTCTCTCCCGGTTGGTTCGTATGATGGCTCACTTGGAACATCACCTCGGGGCCCGTGGGGGCAGTGACGGCGGCGCGCTCAATTTGCGCTGGCCGGACTCCCCTTGCCGAACGGGCGGTGAGAGGTTTGGCCCCCAGCGGCGCCGCCCAGGAATTGTTTACATCGCCCAACTTGATGGCCAGGAAGTCTTGAGCAGTCTGATCTACCAAGAGGTTCGCATAACTCCGGCTGGAGGGCGCATCCCAGGGATTTTGTGGATCCGGAAAAACGTAATCGGAAGGGACTAATCGCCATAATCCGGCCGGGAAAATATTGGTCACGCCGAGAATCATCTTTCGAATCCAGGAAATATCCAGGGTCGTCACCGATCGGGAGCCATTCACGTCGGCGGCCAGCAACTTGTAGGGCGAGTCCAGGAGAGCGATGTTCAGAATGTGCCTGCGGATGAGCGAGATGTCAACCGTGGTCACTCCATTGGCTGCGGGATTGCTGTTGGGCAGGCTCGGGGTGACGGTAAAATTGCCCCCGGCATTTCCGTTCAAGGTATAGCTCCCATCGGCTGCCGTCTGGATGCTTTGGTTTGCATCCCCGGTCAGGTTCAGCGTGAGGCCCGCAATCCGTTTATCAGATGGACTGCTCGATGGATAAAGGATCGGATCATAGACTGTGCCTCCAATGAGCACTTGAGCGTTCGTAACGGTCTGGCTGCACGTTGTGCTGTTGCTACATTGATCGGACGCCTTCCAGGTGCGGATCGCCTCAAAGCTTTGGCAGTTACCGTTAGTCACCGTGCTGAGTATCGTAATCGTCACATTTGCCCCGCTGGCCAGGTCGAAGGCCGTAGGCGCGTCAAAAGTCCAGAATGTTCCGCAGATTACTCCCTTGTCATTGGCGCACGTGAGTATGGGCGGGGTGGTATCCACGACGCTCACGACCTGACTGCACGTGGCGCGATTGTTGCAACCATCGCTCACCTGCCAGGTTTGTGTGGTTGTAAAAGTGTTTCCGCAGCCTGAGGCATTTGTGACGGTGCTCACAGCCTGAATGGTGACACTGCCAGCGCTACAGATGTCCGTGGCCGTCGGCGCATCGAAGCTCCAAGGGACGCCCCATTCGACCGTTTTGTTGAGGGCGCAAATGAGTGCGGGCGGCGTCGTGTCCACCACTCGGACAATCTGGCTGCAGTTAGCGAAGCTGCCGCAGGTGTCGTTGGCTTGCCAAGTACGTGTTGCCGTGAAGGTATTCCCGCAGGAACCCAAGGTGTTCGTAACCGTGGTCAAGATCTGGATTGTAATGTTAGATGCGCCACAAATGCTCGTAGCGCTCGGCAGATCGAAATCCCATGTTGAACCACATTCCACCGTCTTATTGGCTGGGCAAACCAAAGAGACGCCTCCCAGGTTTGTCACCGTGAAGGACTGGCCGGCAATGGCAAAAACGCCGATTCGGGTGCCGGGATTGGGATTTGGCAGGACGGTGTAGCTCACTAGGCCGCTGCCGGTGCCGACCGGGCCAGAATTGATCGTGATCCAACTGTTCGTGTTATTCACCGACCAATTGCAGCCAATGAGCGAGGTGACCGTCACTAAACCGGTCTCCGAGCCGGATCCATGGATTCGATTGGTTGGAGAAATTGCAAACGTGCAAGGAGCCGGCAATTGGCTGAGGGTGAATGTCAGGCCGGCTATCGTAACCAGACCGGTCCGCGTCAAACCCGTGGGGTTGGCTGGCAAAGTATAACTCACGGTCCCGCTATTCGTCGCGTTGGTGTTGGAGGCGATACTAATCCAGCTATTGGTGTTGTCCACCGTCCATGCGCATCCGCCGATCGTCGCCACGGTTACCGTGCCGGTGGCAGCGGCAAAACCATGCGCGCGACTGATGGGTAAGATGGTGTAATGGCAGGTCGCGCCCAATTGGCTCACCGTGTAGGGCAGCCCGGCCACCATCACGACTCCCGTGCGCGCGATTGCGACAGGGTTGGTGGCTACCGTGTAAGCGATGTTCATGGTGCCGCTGCCATTCGTGCCGGAAGGGAGGGTTATCCAACTATTGGTATTGCTCACGCTCCAATTGCACCCGACGAGGGAGGCAACGTTCACGATCCCAGTTTCCAGCAGGCCCGAATGAACTCGAGCCGCCGGAGAAATCGTATAAGTGCAAGGAGCGCCCATTTGCGTCACCGTATAGGCCACGCCTGAAAGGGTGATCACTCCCGTCCTCACCAAGGCCGTTGGGTTAGTGAGGACACTATAACTGAACGTCCCGTTGCCGGTCCCACTAGGGCCGGAGAGAAGCGTGATCCATGAATTGGTCTTGATCACCGACCAGGAGCAAAATGAGGCTACGCTGACCACTCCAGTGTCCCCCGCATAATTGTGGGTCGGGGAATTGCCGGGGGTCAGCGTATAGGCACACGCCCCGGCCAGTTGGGTGACCGTATAAAGCTGACCGGCCACGGTAAGATAGCCTGTCCGGTTGGTCGGGAAAAAGTTGGTGGCCACCGAGTAACTAACGCTCCCGAAGCTAGTGAGATTGGTTGGGGAGGTGAACGTAATCCAGTTGTTGGTATTGCTGGCCGTCCAGGCACAACCGTTTCCCGTGATGACCGATACCATTCCTGTATCGGATACGGACCCATAAGTATGGTTCATTTCCGATAAAGTATAGGTGCATTGGGATCCCGCCTGATGCACCGTATAGAGTTGGTCAGCGATGATCATATAGCCCGTTCGGGTAACGGGATCGGGATTGACTGTTACGTTATAAGTGAATGAGCCGCTCGTAATCCTTTTTGGGATAATCCAATTATTGGTGTTAATGACCGTTCCTGACCAATGACACAAGGGATTGCTATTGGTGATAGCCACCGTGAACGATCCGACACCCGAAAGAGCATTAGCACTTGTGGGGACGAGGCCGAATACACAAGGAATTCCAGCCTGCGTGACCGTGAAAGGGATGCTGGCAATGGTGACTACACCAGTCCTCCCGTCCGGGCTTGGGTTGGCATCAACCGCATAACTGATGATGGCGGTCTTGGCGCCACTGGTGTTCGTTGGGTTGATGCTGATCCAGCTATTGGTGTTAACCACCGTCCAACCGCAGCCGTTCAGGGTTGTCACGGTTACCAAACCAGTTTCGGAACCAGCACCATGATCTTGATTGCTCTGGGAGAGACTATACGCGCATGGAATTCCCGATTGCGTGACGGTGAGAAGCTGGCCGGCGATGACTGCGACGCCGGTGCGGGTCAGGACGCCGGGGTTATTGGCGATGGTATAGCTGACGTTTGCGCTGCCGATGTTATTGGTCCCGGAAGTGATGGTAATCCAGTTGGTGGAGCTGGCCGCGCTCCAAACGCAGCCAGTCAGCGTCGTCACACTTACCTGGTCAGTGTTGGCCCCGAAATCGTAGCTCACGGTGTTAAATCCGAGCGCGTAAAGGCACGGCGCCGGGTCCTGGGTTACGGTCAGGACTTGGTTGGCAATCGCCACGATTCCTGTCCGCGGCAGCCCCGTTGGATTGGGGGCCACGGTGTAAACCACAAAACCGCTGTTCGTGTTGTTGGCGGCGGAGTTGATCGTGATCCAATTTGTCCCGCTAAGGACAGCCCAAACGCAGCCAGTGGGGGTGCCGACGCTGACCTGATCGGTGTTTAGCCCGGGGCCATAATGCGCGCCGTTGAGGCCAAGATTATAAGCGCAGGGGGCTGGATCTTGCCGCACGGTCAGGACCTGATTTGCGATCGCCACCAGGCCCGTCCGGGCCAGAGCCATCGGATTGTTCTGGACGGTGTAGCTGACCAGCCCACTGCCGCTATTATTGGCAGCAGAATTGATGCTAATCCAGGGAGCCTCACTCAGCACACTCCAGGGACAACCGCTGAGGGTAGTCAGGTTCACCGTTCCGGTAATCAATGCGAAGCCATAACTCGCGGTCGTGGAGCCAAGATTATAAGTGCAAGGGACTGCGGCCTGGTTGACAGCGAAAAGTTGATCCGCGATCACAATTATCCCCAAGCGCGGCAGGCCCGTTGGGTTTCCCAAAACGGTGAAGCTAACCGTTCCATTGCCGAAATTGTTTGTCAGGCTGGAAGTGATGTTAATCCAACTGTTGCTGTTCTGGATACTCCACCCACAACTGCTGAAGACGCCCACATTCACCTGGCTATTGGTCTGCAAAAAGCTGCAACTGAAACTGGGGGAAGTGAGCGAGAAAACGCACGGAGACGCTGCTTGGCTGATCGTAACATTTTGGCCGGCAATGTTCAAAATGCCCACGCGTACGGCGCCCAGGCGATTGGCATCCACCGAGAAGGCCACTGTTCCCGCGCCCGTGCCATTTGCGCCAGCGGTGAGCCTAATCCAAGTGTTAGTATTGACGACACTCCAGCCACAGCCATTGCTGCTCGTCGTGACGTTCACCAACCCATTCGTCGCCCAGTAACCATAAACAAGATTCATGGGCGAAAGCGTGTAACCGCAATCTGCTCCCAATTGACTAACAGTGAAGGTCTGGCCGGCGATGGTGAGAACACCGGCCCGCGCCGTGACGCTCGGGTTGATCGCCACCGCGTAAACGACAGCTCCCGTAGCCATGCCATTCGAGCCCGCCAGGATGGTGATCCAGCTATTGCTGCTCGCGGCATTCCACGAGCAACCAGTCATAGCGGCCACCGCCACGGTGCCAGTTTCCACTCCTGCCCCATGCACACCATTGACCGGCGCGATGGAATAGACACAACGTGCTCCCGCTTGATTGACCGTGAACGTCTGATCCGCCACCAGGATCGAACCCGTCCGGGCAACTGAACTTGGGTTGGCGTCCAGCCTGTAAGCGACGGCGCCGTTGCTAGTGGAAGTGAGAGTGATCCAATTGTTCGCGGTGCTGGCCGACCAACTGCACCCACTGGTGGCGCTCACCGCTACCAGTCCGGTTTCTGATCCCGCCCCATGGAGCCAATTGGTTGGCGAGAGGGAGTAAGCGCAAGGCGCAGCCGCCTGAGTCACGGTAAAAGGAAACCCGGCGATGGTCAGCAGACCGACGCGAGGAAGACCATTCAGATTGGCGGCCACTGTATAGCTGACGCTCCCATTGCCGGGAGAGGTCGCGGCAGAGGTATTGATCCAACCATTACTATTGCTCACGTTCCAGGCGCAACCAGGATCTGCAGTGACGTTGAGCACGCCGTCCCCGCCGCTGGCGCCGAAGGAAGCTCCATTTGTGGCCAGGGAGTAGCTACATAGCCCCATAATAGTCACGGTCGCATTTGAATAGCTGGCTGGCAGCGAGTTGCCATTGGCATCCGCCACATCGCTGGCAACCGGGGTGTTTCCAATTGTGACAGGGGTGACAGCGGAGGCATTTCCAGCAGCGGCCCGGAAACTGGCTTCCACGATGTTGTTTGCACCAGCATGGAAAAGTCCGCCGGGGCTCAATCCGAAGAGAAAGCCGACGCGTCCGTTGCTGGCCGCTTGATTGGTATTCGGGATTAAACTGGCGTTGGGATCGGTTACATCTTTGCTCTTGGCGAGTTTGATGAATGTAAGCAAATTTGTATCGTAGTTGAGGCTCAAACTCACGGCGTTTTCATTTCCCAAGGCCTCCAATACGATTATTAAATTGTTCGTCTGCCCCCGCCGGATGCTCATATCGGAGGCCCGGGCCAAGCGCAAACTCCCGTTCTGACTTACGACGAACGGCATGCCGCCGATGACCAGGGTTCCACTCCGGGAAGGGCCCGAGTTAGTCAGCAGAGAATAATTCACGGTTCCATTCCCTGTCCCACTGGCTGGCGGCGCCAGTGTGATCCAACTGTTGGTATTGAGCGCGCTCCAATCGCACAAATTACTCGTCGTCACCGTTACTTGACCTGTTTCCGGTCCGGAACCGTGGACACGGGTGGCCGGGGAAAGTGCGTAGGCGCAGGTAATTCCTGATTGGGTAACAGTGAACGGCTGGGAGGCAATTGTTACGGTGCCGCTTCGGGAATTGGGGCTGGTGTTCTGGCCAACTGTGTAGTTCACAGTTCCGCTGTTAGTGTTACGAAGGCTGGAGGTGATGGTGATCCAGCTATTGGTGTTACCCACTATCCACGCGCAGCCACTAATCGCCGTGACGGCCACCTGCCCGGTTTCCAGCGCGGAACTGTGCAACCGGGCTATGGGTAGAATGGAAAAAGAGCAGTTGGCGCCAACCTGAACTACGGTGAAGGGTTGGTTGGCAATCATGACAACGCCGGTCCTCCCCAACACGCTTTGGTTAGGCGCAACCACATAATTGACCGGGCCGTTATCGGTCGCGGTGAGCGCAGAGCTGATCGTGATCCAACTGTTCATGTTGCTCACAGCCCAGGGGCATCCGGTCAGCGTGGTGACATTCACAACTCCTGTCTCCATGCCTGCTCCGTGCGTTCGAAGGCCAGGGGAGATGCCAAAGGCGCACGGCGCTCCTGCCTGGATAATGTTCAGCACTTGATCGGCGATCATTACTGCGCCCGTGCGCCCCAAGCCACTGGGGTTGGGATCTATCGCGTAATCGATCTCTCCACTGCCCGTCCCGCTGGTGCCGGAGCTGATCAATATCCATGTATTGCTGTTGCTTACAAACCAATCGCAACCGGGGACACTCGTCAGAGCCACCGCTCCCACACCCGAGCCAAAATCATGCGCATCGTTCGTGTTCGAGAGGGTGAATGTGCATGGGGCGCCCTCCTGGCGGACAGGGAAAAGTTGATCCGCGATCATTACCACACCCACGCGGGGGATGGCGGTGGGGTTGGCGTCCACCGCGAAGCTGAAGGTGGCGGAGCCAAGACCGTTTGTACTGCGAGAGGGCGTAATGGTGATCCAATCATTGGTGTTGACCATCATCCAGGGGCATAGGTTGCTCGCCACGAGACTTACCTGGGCATTAGTCGCACTGAAACCATAAACGCCGCTGCCGGGAGAAAGGGTGTAAGTGCAGGGGAATCCAGCCTGACTTACGGTCAAGATTTCGCCGCCAATCGTCACGACACCCGTCCTTGGATTGGGACTCAGGTTAAAGGCGACAGTGTAGCCAAGGCTTCCGACGCTGCCTGTGCCGCCATTCGTGATCGTGATCCAGGTATTGTTGTTGATGACATTCCAGGAGCAATTCGGGGTGCTGGCAGCCAGACTCACCGTTGCGTTTCCTCCACCATAACTGTAGGGCGCCGGATTAGCGGGTGTGAGGAGAAACGCGCAATTCGTTCCCCATTGCGTGAGAGTGAACACCTCTCCGCCGAGGCTCACCGCGCCGGTCCGTGGGCGGGAACTTTTGTTCGCCGTAAGGGAGTAATAGTTGGTCGAAGGACCCGCCCCGCTCGTGTTCGTGAAAGTGATCCAATCGTTGGTGACAATGATCGTCCAGGCACACCCACTGCCCGCAATTAATCTTACGGAATTAACGGCTGTCCCGGGGCCATGGAACCGATTGGTTGGGGAGAGCGCATAGGTGCAAGCGGTTCCTACCTGGCCAATGGTGAATAGTTTATCGCCAATCATCAACTGACCGGTCCGGCTGCCAGCGCCGGGATTGGCCGAGACGGTATATCCAAAACTCCCATTCGTCGGGTCATTGTTAATGGAGGTGATCGTCACCCAGTCATTCGTGTTTGATACGCTCCAGGAGCAGCCCAGGAGAGTAGCGACGTTGACTGCTCCAGTTTCCGAAGAGGACCGATGCACCCAGTTGCTCGGGGAAAGCGCATAAGTGCACGGAGCCGCGTCCTGTCTCACTACCAGAGTTTGGTTGGCCGCCGAAACCACTCCGGTTCGGGCCAGGCCCGTCGGATTCGCCGCCACAGTATAACTGATGGTTCCACTGTTGGTGTTGCTCGCGGCTGAGGTGATCGTGATCCAGTCGGTTCCGCTTAATACACTCCACGGACAGCCGATCAGGGTTGTCATACCTGCCATGTCATTGGTAGCTCCTGGTCCGTATCTCATGCTGCTGAACCCCAGCGCGTAAGTGCATGGAGCGGGATCTTGGGTTATCGTCAGGAACTGGTTGGCAATAGCTACTAATCCAGTACGGGTTAGCCCGTTCGGATTGGCGCTTACCTTGTAACTAGCCGCACCGCTGCCAGCGTTGTTTGGACTGGAGGTAACCGTAATCCAGTTGGCTCCGCTCAGCGCCGTCCAGGAACAGCCAACCAAAGTCGTGACATTTACAGCGTCGTCGGCAGGTCCGAAGCCATAGTTGGCGCTGTGAAAGGCAAGGTTGTAGGCGCAAGGAGCAGGGTCTTGTCTCACCGAAAGAAGCTGATCAGCAATCATCACCACACCCGTCCGGGCGAGGCCGGTCGGATTAGCCTGCACCGTGTACCCGACGGTACCGTTGTTCGTATTGTTGGAAGCCGAGATAATCGAGATCCAACTGTTGCTCGTAACCACTCTCCAGGGGCATCCCAACAGCGTGGTCACGCTCACCTGATCCGCATTGGTCCCGAAACCGTAGCTGACGCTGGTGAATCCTAGAAGATAGGTGCAGGGCGCGGGATCTTGTCTGATGGCTAAGAGCTGACCCGCCACTGCCACTGTCCCCGTCCTGGCCAATCCGTTCGGATTTGCTGCCACGGTGTAGCTCACGCTTCCACTGTTGGTGGTGTTGTTTGCTGAGTTAATTGTGATCCAGTTAGCGCCGCTCACCGCGCTCCAAGGACACCCAAGGAGCGTCGTCACACTTACGCTGTCCGAGGTTGCGGCGAACCCATAATTCCTGCTGCTGGATCCCAGCGTGTAAGTGCATGGCGCCGGGTCCTGCCTCACCGTCAGCACTTGATTGGCAATTGCCACCGTGCTGGTTCGGGCCAAACCGGTTGGATTGGCTGCGACAAGGTAACTCACGGCGGCCCTATCGGGCGTGTTGTTCGTGATGGAAGCTATACTGATCCAGTTGGTCCCGCTCACCGCTGTCACGACGCAGCCCGTCAAGGTGCCAACACTCACTGTGTCGCCAATGGCCCCAGGGCCGTATGATGCGCTGTCGAAGCCCAGAGTGTAGGTGCAATTGGCCGGGTCCTGGCTAATGGTCAAAATCTGATTGGCGATGGCCACAATTCCTGTCCGCGCCAAATGGGTTGGATTGGCCGAGACGGTGTAATCGACGGTGCTGCTGTTGGGGCTATTGCTCGTATTGGAAGTGATGGCAATCCAGTTCGTCCCACTCACGGCCGTCACGACGCAGCCCGTGAGCGTGCTCACACTCACTCTGTCACTGATAATTGCAAACCCATAGTTCGTGCTGTTGAATCCCAATGCGTATGCGCAATTGGCCGGGTCCTGGCTGATGGTCAAAACCTGATTGGCGATGGCCACACTCCCCGTCCGCGCCAAATGCGTGGGATTCGCCGAAACACTATAACCTACCATTGTAGTGTCAGGTGTGGGACTCGTAACCGACGTAATGGTAATCCAGTTCGTTCCACTGACCGCGGTTACGACGCACCCAGTCAGCGTGCCCACACTCACCGAGTCACTGATGGGACCAGGCCCGTAGTTAATGCTGTTGAAGCCGAGGGTATATGTGCAGTTGGCGGGACCCTGGCTGATGGTCAACATCTGATTGGCGACGGCCACCGTTCCCGTTCGCGCCAAATGCGTGGGATTGGCCGAAACACTGTAACCCACAGTGCTATTCGTCGGGCTGTTGCTGGTGGTGGAAGTAACCGTAATCCAATTAATCCCGCTCACCGCCGTCACAACGCAACCGGTGAGTGTGCCCACGCTGAGGGTGTCGGTAACGAATCCAGGTCCGTAGCTAATGCCAGTCAATCCAAGGGTGTATGTGCAATTGGCCGGGTCCTGGCTGACGATCAAAACCTGATTGGCGATGGCTACCGTTCCGGTGCGCGCCAGATGCGTGGGATTGGCCGAAACACTGTATCCGACGGTGCTGCTGTTGGGGCTGTTGCTCGTGATGGAATTGATCGTGATCCAGTTCGTCCCGCTGAGGGCGGTCACAACGCAACCCGTCAGGGTTCCCACACTCACGGTGTCACTGATGGCCGCCGATCCATAGTTGGTGCTGTTGAATCCAAGGGTGTATGTGCAATTGGCCGGGTCCTGGCTGACGGTCAAAACCTGATTGGCGATGGCTACCGTTCCGGTGCGCGCCAGATGCGTGGGATTGGCCGAGACACTGTATCCGACGACGCTGCTGTTCGGGCTGGTGCTCGTGATGGAATTGATCGTGATCCAATTGGTCCCGCTGACGGCGGTCACAACGCATCCGGTCAATGTTCCCACACTCACGGCGTCACTGACGGCCGCCGATCCATAGTTGGTGCTGTTGAATCCAAGGGTGTATGTGCAATTGGCCGGGTCCTGGCTGACGGTCAAGGTCTGATTAGCGATGGCCACCGTTCCTGTGCGGGCCAAATGCGTAGGATTGGCCGAAACACTGTAACCGACGACGCTGCTGTTGGGGCTGTTGCTGGTGATGGAATTGATCGTGATCCAATTGGTCCCGCTGAGGGCGGTCACAACACATCCGGTCAGGGTGCCCACGCTAACGGTATCCGTGATGGAGCCAGGTCCGTAATCCACGCTGTTGAATCCAAGGGTGTATGTGCAGTTGGCGGAACCCTGGCTGATGGTCAAGGTCTGATTGGCGATGGCCACAGTTCCTGTCCGAGCGAAATGCGTGGGATTAGCGGAGACACTGTAACCGACGGTGCTGCTGTTGGGGCTGTTGCTCGTGATGGAATTGATCGTGATCCAATTGGTCCCGCTCACCGCCGTCACAACGCAACCCGTCAGGGTTCCCACGCTCACGGTGTCATTGATGGCCGCCGATCCATAGTTGGTGCTGTTGAATCCAAGCGTGTATGTGCAGTTGGCCGGGCCCTGGCTAATGGTCAAAACCTGATTGGCGACGGCCACAGTCCCTGTCCGCGCCAGGTGCGTGGGATTGGCCGAAACACTGTATCCGACGGTGCTGCCGTTGGGGCTGTTGCTCGTGATGGAATTGATCGTGATCCAATTGGTCCCGCTCACTGCCGTCACCACGCACCCAGTCAATGTTCCCACACTCACGGTGTCGCTGATGGACCCAGCTCCGTAATCCACACTGTTGAACCCCAATGTGTATGCGCAATTGGCCGGGTCCTGGCTAATGGTCAAAATCTGATTGGCGACGGCCACCGTCCCTGTCCGCGCCAAATGCGTGGGATTGGCCGAAACACTGTATCCGACCGTGCCGTTAGTCGCTGAGGTGCTGGTCGTGGAAGTGATCGTGATCCAATTGGTCCCGCTGAGGGCGCTCACAACACATCCGGTCAAGGTTCCCACACTCACGGTGTCACTGACGGCTGCCGATCCATAGTTGGCGCTGTTGAATCCCAATGTGTATGCGCAATTGGCCGGGTCCTGGCTGATGGTCAAAATCTGATTGGCGATGGCTACCGTTCCGGTGCGCGCCAGATGCGTGGGATTGGCCGAGACACCGTAACCGACGGTGCTGCTGTTCGGGTTGTTGCTCGTGATGGAATTGATCGTGATCCAATTGGTCCCGCTCACCGCCGTTACCACGCACCCGGTCAGCGTCCCCACACTCACGGTGTCAGTGACGGCACTCGACCCATAGTTGGTGTTGTTGAATCCAAGGGTGTAGATGCAATTGGCCGGGTGCTGGCTGATGGTCAAAATCTGATTGGCGATGGCCACAGTCCCTGTCCGCGCCAAATGCGTGGGATTGGCCGAGACGCTGTAACTCAGGGTGCTGTTCGTCGGGTTGTTGCTCGTCGTGGAGGTAATCGTGATCCAATTGGTCCCGCTCACCGCCGTCACCACGCACCCGGTTAGCGTCCCCACACTCACGGTATCCGTGATGGATCCAGGTCCATAATCCACGCTGTTGAATCCAAGGGTGTATGTGCAATTGGCCGGGTCCTGGCTGATGGTCAAAACCTGATTGGCAACGGCCACAGTTCCGGTGCGCGCCAGATGCGTGGGATTGGCCGAGACACTGTAACCGACGGTGCTGCTGTTGGGGGTGTTGCTCGTCGTGGAAGTGATCTTGATCCAGTTCGTCCCGCTGACTGCGGTCACTACACATCCCGTCAACGTGCCCACATTCACGGTATCACTAATCCCCGCAGATCCATAGTTGGTGCTGTTGAATCCAAGAGTGTAGGTGCAATTGGCCGGGTCCTGGCTGATGGTCAACACCTGATTGGCGATGGCCACAGTCCCCGTCCGCCCCAAATGCGTGGGATTGGCTGAAACACTGAATCCGACGGTGCTGCCGTTGGGGCTGTTGCTCGTGATGGAATTGATCGTGATCCAATTGGTCCCGCTTACCGCCGTCACCACGCAACCCGTCAGGGTTCCCACACTCACGGTGTCACTGATGCCCGCCGATCCATAGTTGGTGCTGCTGAAGCCAAGGGTGTATGTGCAATTGGCCGGGTCCTGGCTAATGGTCAAAACCTGATTGGCGATGGCCACAGCCCCCGTCCGCGCCAAATGCGTGGGATTGGCTGAAACACTGTATCCGACGGTGCTGTTCGTCGCTGAGGTGCTGGTGGTGGAAGTGATTGTTATCCAGTTAGTGCCACTGACGGCGCTCACGACACATCCTGTCAGCGTGCCCACGTTCACTGTGTCGTTGACGCTCGCAGGTCCATAGGTCGCGCTGTTGAATCCGAGCGTATAGGCGCAGGGGGCCGGATCCTGGCTGACGGTCAAGGTCTGATTGGCGATGGCCACCGTTCCTGTGCGGGCCAAATGCGTGGGATTGGCTGAGACACTGTAAGCAACCGTGCTGCTGTTGGGGCTGTTGCTGGTGACGGAATTGATCCTGATCCAATTGGTCCCGCTCACTGCCGTCACCACGCAACCGGTCAACGTGCCTGCGCTCACTGCATCGTTGATGGATGCAAATCCGTAATTGGTGGTATTGAACCCCAGCGTGTAAGTGCAGTTGGCGGGGGCTTGGCTGATCGTCAGGGTTTGATTGGCAATCGCCACAGTCCCTGTCCGCGCCAGATGTGTTGGGTTAGCCAGGACATGGTAAGTGACTATGCTGTTTGTGGGGGAGGTGTTGGTGGTAGATGTGATCGTTATCCAGTTCGTCCCACTGACTGCAGTCACGACGCAGCCCGTCGGTGTGCCCACGGTCACGGTATCGCTGAGCGATCCTGCCCCGTAGTTCGCGCTGGTGAATCCGAGCGTGTAAGTGCAGTCGGCTGGATCCTGGCGGATGGTGAAACTCTGATCGGCTATGGCCAGAGTTCCTGACCGCGCCAAGTGGGTTGTATTAGACGAAACACTGTAAGCAACGCTTCCGTTACCAGTGCCATTGGTTGCCGAGGTAAGCGCAATCCAGTTGTTGGTGTTGACCACGTTCCAGTCGCACCAGTTATCGGTTGTGATGCCAATGGTTCCCGTGCCACTGCTCGGACTGAAAGAGGCGCCGCTGGTTGCCAATGAATAGGCGCAGGTGCCCAGGATGGTTACTGTCGCATCCGAATAGGTGGCGCTCAGCAGGGCGGAACTGGCCCCGGTCACTTGCCGTCCGACGGGGGAATCGCAGAGCATAACCGGGGTGGAAACGGTGTCGGTGCCAGTCGCTGCCTGGAAAACCACTTGCACGATAGATTTTGAGCCTGCAGGAGCAAAGGTTTGGCCGGAGGGCAATCCCAGGACCAAGCCAACCTGACCGCTGCCAATTTGATTTTTATCCACGCTCAAAGTGGCCTGAGCATTGGTGGCATCGCTACCCCGCACCGCGTCGATGAAGATGAGCAGGCTCGGATCGTAGCACAGGCTGAAATTCAAAGTGTTCTCGTCACCTTGAGACGCCAACACCACCGATAAGCGGTTCGTTTGGCCCCGCGAAACGCTCATGTCCATTGCGCTCACGCTCCGCTCCGCCGCATAGCTCGCGGAGCTCATCCACAACGTCATAAGCAGCAAGACTGCCCAGAGCTTTTGTTTAAGTGGTTTTATCATCCTTGGACGCATGATGCAATTACGGCTGCACCGCCCGGTAAAAACGTTTATTGGAGTTAGTGGCAGTCGTGTCGGTGAACTCTACCGAGCCCGTGGCATTGGTAATACTCGCGAGGCTCTGCCAATGGAGCAAATCCGCTGAAGCCTGCAAATCCCACACCCCGTGCTGTGCGCCGGCCAAAGTCAATTTCAGTAGGCCAGCCGTTTGCAATGCAGCTCCCGTAAAGGAAAGGCCCTTGGCCACCATCGGTTGCTGCACGGCGCGATAAAAACGTTGGGTCGAGGTGTTTGAGACGGTGTCGATAAATTCCATCCGGCCCGTCGTGTTAGTGAGATTCGAGATGTTCTGCCATGTCAATAAATCCGAGGAGGCCTGCAATTCCCAAACACCACCCGGCCCCCCTGCCAGCGTTAACTTTAGTTGTCCCGGAGCTGGCTTGAATATTTCCGTAAACGAGAGACCATTGGTAATGCCTCGCTGGGTTAAGGTGAGCAATTGATCGCCAATCATGACCACGCCTGTGCGTGAAACAGTAGCAAAGTTGGCGCTCACCGCGTAGTTCACGATGCCCGTGCCTGCGCCAACCGCAGGTGAAAGGATTGTAATCCAACCATTGGTATTGCTTACGGTCCAGGCGCAAAGGTTTGTGCTGGTGCTCACATTAACGCTGCCAGTAGCGGCCGCAAACCCATGCGTCCGATTAGTGGGTGAGAGCTTGAAACTACAAGCAAACCCCGCCTGAGCCAGAGTCAAAAGCTGGTCGGCGATCATCACCACGCCCGTTCGCGCGCTAAGGCTGGGATTGGCTGCCACGGCATAGGAAATGGTGGCATCGCCGGTGCCGTCGGCAGACGAGGTAATGGTGATCCAACTATTCGTAGTCACGGCACTCCACGCGCACACATTGCTGCCGCTGGTGGTCAGATTGACCATCCCCGTAGTCGCCCCATAACCGTGCGACCGATTAGTGGGAGAAAGGGAATAGGTGCAGACAAATCCCCGTTGGGTTAAGGTCAAGGACTGGTCCCCAATCAGCACCGCGCCCGACCGGTCGCTGGAGCTGGGATTAGCGGCCACCGCATAAGTGACGTTTCCGCTGCCGACCCCATTCGCTCCTGAAGTGATGGTGATCCAACTATTCGTGTTGATCACAGGCCACGTGCAGTTACTCGGTGCTGTCACACTCACCAATCCTGTGCTGGCTCCATACCCATGTGTCCGGTTAGTAACCGACAGGATATAGGCGCAATTTGTTCCAAATTGTTCGATGGTAAAGGATTGGGCGCCAAGGAAGATCACGCCGATCCGAATATTTGGTCCGAGATTAGCCGTTAATGCATAACCCACACTCCCGCTGCCGATTCCATTCGGGCTGGACGTGATGGTGATCCACGGGTTGGTGGTGCTCATTGTCCAAGCGCATTCGTTTGGGGTGATCACGTTGACCTGGCCCGTCTCCCCTCCGGAACCGTGCGCGCGGCTGGCGGGCGAAATGGCAAATGCGCAAGGAGCCCCCGACTGGCTCAAGAGCAACACTTGATCTACAACCACGACTTGGCCAGTTCGAGCAAGAGTGCTCGGGTTAGCATCCACGGTGTAACTCACGGTCCCATTACCTATGCCATTACTGCCCGCCGTGATCGTGATCCAAGCATTGGTGTTGGCCACATCCCAAGGGCAGCCGTTGCTGGCCGTCACACTAACCAACCCGGTCGAAGCGCCATATCCATGCGCACGGTTGGTGGGAGAAATTGAAAAGGTGCAGGCCGACCCATGCTGCGCGAGGGTAAAAGTTTGATCGGCGATCATGACCAAGCCTGTGCGCTCAGTCAAACCCGGGTTGGCTGCCACTGCGTAGGCGATGTTTCCGTCGCCTGAGCCATTGCCTGGGGAGGTTAAGGTGATCCAACTATTCGTATTCAGCACAGCCCAGGCGCATGTCGCCGGCGTCGTCACACTCACCATTCCGGTAGCTGCTCCTGAACCGTGCGTCCGGCTAACCGGAGATATGGAAAATGTGCAGGGAACACCCGATTGGATCAGAGTGAGGACTTGATCCGCTATGGCTACCAGCCCGGTCCGGGAAATGGTATTGGTGTTGGCGGCCACCGTGTAGGACACCACTCCGCTATTCGTATTGTTGGCAGGCGAGTTGATTGAAATCCAACCATTGGTATTGGCGGCCAACCAAGCGCACCCCTCGCTCGTAGTCAGGCTTACAAGACCGGTACTGGCGCCATGCCCGTGGGTACGGCTGCCGGGGGAAATCGAAAAGGTGCAAGGGGCCCCACGCTGCGCGAGAGTGAATACCTGATTAGCGATAATCACCCGGCCCGTTCTCTCCAGCGAACTGGGGTTGGCCTCTACGGCATAGCTCACGGTCCCGGTCCCTGTGCCGCTGGTGCTGGACGTGATCTGAATCCAAGGATTCGTGTTGTTGACCACCCAAGGGCAGACGTTGCTGCTGGCGATAGTGCTTACCAAGCCCGTGGAAGCTCCATATCCATGGACACGATTAGTCGGCGAAAGGCGAAAGGTGCAGGTCGATCCAATCTGACGCACGCTGAAAAGCTGGCCGGCCACGCTGATCAAACCTGTGCGGCTGGTGGAACTCAGATTAGCGGCAACTGCGTAGCTTAAACTTCCGCTGTTGGTCCCATCGGCATGCGAGGGAAAGGTTATCCAACTGTTCGTGCTAATCGCGCTCCACGCGCATCCGGTGAGCGTGGTCACATTCACCATGCCGGTTTCGGCTCCGAAACCATGAAGCCGAGTGGCCGGCGAGATAGAAAAAGCGCAGGGGGCCGAGGTTTGGATCAGGCTCAAAACCTGGTTGGCTATCCCGACCAAGCCAGTTCTCTCCAAACCGTTTGGATTGAGCGTGATTCTGTAGCTAACAGTGGCGCTTCCCTTCCCATTGTTTGTCGAAGTCACAAATATCCAGTTGTTGTAATTAGTAATCGTCCAGGCGCACAGATTGCTGCTGGCCGTCAGCGCCACTGTATTGGTCGCCGCCCCGTAACCGTGATTGCGGCTGGCGGGTGAGATGGAAAAATTGCAGGGGATGCCGAGTTGGGAAAGAAAGAGAGCCTGCCCCGCAACCATTACCACCCCGGATCTGGAGTTAAGGCTGGGGTTGGAAGCAACGGTGTAACCCATGCTGCCGTCACCTGTGCCGTTCGACTGTGAATCGATGGTGACCCATGAGTTGGTATTAACAACCGTCCAGGAACAAATATTGCTGCTGGTTGTGATCGTGACCAAGCCGGTCGAGCCGCCATAACCGTGAACCCGGCTGGTCGGAGTGATCGCATAGGTACAACTGCCCCTCGCCTGGGGGGCGGTAAAGACCAGGCCAGCCAGGACAAGCGCTATCCCTAATGGCAGGCAGGTGGCCCCCATGGACCTATGGATGATTTTTCCCATGCATTGATTCCGATTCATTCTGATCCTTCAACTATTCGCACACTTTCCTTCTGGCGAAATCTGTAAAGGCACGATGCGCGCCATCCGCAAATGTCCCATGCGTGGCATGCGCTGATTCCGACCCTGCCCGTTTCCCGGACAGGTATTGCGTGATTCGATTTTATTTGTCAGTTTGTTGAGGTCCTCCAGTTCGTGATTAGGGCTGAACCACGCGATAAAAGCGCGGGTTCATGGGGTTGGTGGGTGTGTCCAGGTAATCTATTTTTCCCGTCGTGTTGGTGATGCTCGCGATGCTTTCCCAGTGCACCAAATCTGGCGATCCTTGCAGATCGCATATGCCACCTGGCGGACCAGCTAACGTCAGTTTCACCTGGCCTCCCCCCATCACTGTGATCGCCTGGAACGAAAGACCGGCCGCAATGTTGACAGTCCCATTCTGATAGGTCGTGAACAAACTCATCCCCTCCGCGTCAGAAACATCACGGATGACTGGCTGGTCCTCCATGGTGACAGAAGTCGAAATCGCATCGACGCCATCGGCGGCCCGGAAGCATACGTCCGCCACGGCTTGCAAACCGGCAGGGAAGGTGTCGTCGAGGGAAAGGAGGAATGCCAGACCGAGCCGGCCTTCAGAAACGCCGTTCGTGTTCGGAAAAATAATCGCGGCGTTGGTGGCGTAGTTGTCCACCGACAGAGAGACAAAGGTCAGCAGAGTTGGATCAAAGCCGATGCTCCAACCCAGCCCGTTTTCATTCCCTTGCGAGTTGAGGAAAATCTGCAAACAATTTGTCTGGCCATGCGCCACCACCATATTAGAGATTGTGAGGGTCCGATCGGCCGCGCCCGAAGACCCGTTGGTGAGCTTCGGCGCCCCAGCAGAACCACAGTCAGAGATCGACACAATAGGGTCCAGCCCCGCCGCATAACGTCCGGCTTGCACCCAATCTGAAATAGTGACGACGCCGTTCCCACACGGTTTTGGCGCGCAGTCCGCCTTAATTAATTCGCAGGCGTTCGTAATATCAGCTAAACCAGCGGCAAAGCGCCCGATCTGAACCCAATCGGAAATAGTCAACGAGCCGTTACCGCCGGGCCGCGGCGACACGTCGCCCTTGAAACCGCCGCAGGGGTTTCCCACGGTCACAAAAATGGTAAAGCTCTGGGTAGCGCTCAAAGGTGGCGCGCCATTATCCATGACCGTAATCACGACGAGGTTGGTGCTGGAAGCCTGAGCCTGGCTCGGTGTCCAGTTGAACAGCCCAATCGGATCCACGCTCGCACCGGCGGGTCCGCTCAGCAGAGCACAACTCAGCGTTTGCGCGGGCACGTCCGGATCTGTCACCGGGATGACAATGCTCAGGTTTGTGCCGGGGTTGACGGTTATGTTTGCCATGGAGCCGATGGAGGGCGGACTATTGACTTCATTGACCGTGATAGTAAACGTTTTGGTGTCATTCAACGGCGGGCCCCCATTATCAGTGACTTTGACCGTGATCGGATAAGCCGCCCCGCCTTGGGATTCGGAGGGAGTCCAGCCGAAAGAGCCCGTCAGCGGGTTGATAGTCGCGCCCTCGGGGGAACCCGGCAACAGCGAATAGCCGAGCGTCTGCGCGGGCAGGTCAGCGTCGGTAGCATGGGCACTGAAAATCAGTGACGCTCCTTCATTGATTGTGTAATTGGGAATGGACGCAAGCACGGGGGCGTAAATGTTGTTCGTGATGATATTGTTGGTTTGGGGAGTGGGAGTGGGCATGAAATAATAGACCCCGCCCACATTGCCATCGGGGTAGCGGCCCTGGCTGACGTCACTGGTTTGGAGGCCGAACACGATTTGATCGACAGGCACGCCTCCGGGGCTGAATAGCCCTATTTGATCGCCACTCTTGGACAAATTGAAGGTGGTGTGCAAGGCGTTTCCATTAAAGTAGGTGCCATTGAGCCCGTTTTCCGCCCAGCAAAGCAGAAAGCTATGCGGAGCGATGCTGACCCCATTGGGAATGACCGACCACTTTTTTTGGCTGGTAAGATTATGAGTCAGAAAGTACCCTGAAAGGTTGATGGTCGCCGAACCAAAGTTGTAAAGCTCGAACCAATCATCGTAAGCACTGGTGACGGGATTAAGCAACGTCTTGGAATTGCTGGCCATCCATTCGTTAATCGCCACCGGAACTGGGGCAGGGTTGTTGGCTGCTCCCGGGCTGACGAAGTAAAACACTTGGCGATCGAAAAGTTGTCCGTCGGGCCAGGACCCATAAGACAAGTCCGGGGTCATGTTGGCGTAATTGATGTAATCGAGAATTTGCTGGCCCCGTGAAAGGACCAATGAACCGTTGGTAGGATCGAGGCGGAAGGAAGTATGGAGCACCGCGCCCGTCGTGAGCTGGGGCTGGCCGTCAGCAAAGAAAATCCGAAACTGGCCAGGAAGGATAACCGTGCCAGTTGGAAAGGCCCATTGATTGAGATTAGTGTAACTCTTGGATAGGAAATATCCGTCGAGGGTGAGGGTGTTTGATCCGTTATTGAAGAGTTCGAGCCAAGGCTGTGGTGTGCCCGTATTGTCTTGCAGGCCGCTGAAATTATTAGGTTGCACCTCGTTGATCCAAATCAACGGATAAGGCGTCACTGTGCCGGCAACCGAGTTGGGCATTCCAGGGGTGGCAAGGAGCGGGTGCATATTCACAACGGGCGAGAAAGAACTGCCCCCAACGCGCACAGTCAAATTATTGGCGTTAGTCGTGGAGCGGTACCAGAAGCTCAAGGTATAACTGCTGGAGGTATTGATGCTGGTGATGTCCTGATAAAGACAAGTCGAGGTGCTGCCTGCTTTGCTGAAGATGAGATGGAGGCTGTTGCTGCCCGAATGAGCGAAGGTATTGGTGGAGACCGACGTGGTGGCTCCGCTGCTGCCGAGGAAGGACCAGACGCTGTTCAGTGGGGCCTCGAAATCACTGTTCCGAACGTAATTCGATCCTATGGCGGGCACATTACCCAGCACGATCCGGATGTCATCGATGTAAACATCGCCCTTGCCATCCAAATACAGATACAGCCGCGTGCCCCCTGGTTGGGCGGTGAGGCTGAAAAAGCGCCAGCCCGAACCATCGTCCCAGTTGCTCACTCGGGCATTGTCCTGGGCCGCATCAATGAGTTGAAGGGCAGCGCCGCTGTTGGGTAAAGCGGGTTGTGCGGGCCAGGGAGCGGCCGCCTCGTACTTCACCTTGTCGATAATTACATCCGCATCGTTGGTGGTCAGCCCACGCTTGATCAAGGTCAACGCTTCCCCAGCGGGATCGAGGTTGCCGCCGAAGGTCCCGACAATCCGAGTGTTCACGCCGTAGGCGGCCTGGAAAGCGGCAGGATCTTCCACCACCAGGATGAAGCTGAGAGGGTTAATCAAAGCGCCCGCAGGAAAATCAAAAGCGACCCCTTGCAAACGGTAATTGGCCAAGCTGATGGTGGTGTTAGTCGAGCGATTGTAAATCTCCACGTAGCTGGCATTGCTGACGGCTGGGTTGTACATTATTTCGTTGATCACCAGGCTGTCCTCCGGACGGCTGACCGGACCATTAAAATAAATTGTGATGCTTTTGGTGGCGTTGCTGATCGAGTTCCCCCGCGCGTCGAAGGCCTGAAAAACAAATTGGTTGGTCTGGCCCGTGAGCGGCAGTTGAATCGACCAATTGGTGATGCTGCTCCAGGAGAGTGGGTATGCTACCCCGTTGAAGGTGATCGTCCGGGCTGAAATGGGGGCGGTGCCCGAGAGCGTCGCCAGGGTGGTGGCGTTAGTGAAATCGCTGCCTCCATTGCTTGTTATGGCTATGTCGGCCCGCACCCCATCCAAAAGCGACAGGATGTAATCACGCCGCACCGAAAGGAAGTTTTTGAAATGGTCCGGGGAAGTAGTCTTGATCCCGGCGAGTTGGAAGGCGTTGTGGCGAGCATCAATCCAGGGGAATAAATTCCCCGGCACGAGCGGGCCATTGGCAGCATCTTCCAGCGCTTGCCAATAAGTTCGAAGCATTAAGGGTTGACTGAACAAGTTGGACATTGGCGGGTCGGTAAAATTGAAGAGCGGATCAACGGGGGTGCCGGCGAAACTAAGCTGCACGTCCCAGAGGAGGAATTTCCAGGAGTCCCCCGCAGGCTTGAAGATGTAGGCATTTTGCGCGCCGAGTTTGTTTCCCTTGTAAATTTGGAGGTTGCCGTAGAGGTCCATGTTGTTGTCAATCCGTTCCGTGGCCCAACAGCGGGCCCATTCGGTAAAATCAATCACCGGGGCAACCTGCGCCACATAGGCGTCGCCCGTGGCGGTGGTGTTCACCGCGTCCACCAGGTTGAACAGATTCGTGTAATTGTTGGCCGAGTCCTGGACCGCCCGCTTTCGGAACCACATCCGGTAGGGATCCAGTTTCTTGATCGCCTGATGGGTGACCAGGTTGGTGGTGAGCACCGGCAGGAGGCTGGGAGCAATGTCATGGTAATGCTTGCCGTCATCTTCGAAATCGTACCAGTAGCCGATCTTGAAGAGATCGCCGGGATCGCTGTTCGGATACCAGGTCGTGTCCCAGCCGTGGCTTTCACGGGTCACGTCTGCCATGCAAATACCGCGATGAACCCCGTTAATGAAAAAGTTCATCGCCCGAAAATAATTGTAGGGGAGGCCGAGCTGATCTCCGACCCGGTAAGCGATCTGCTCCAGCAGGCAGGAGGGGTCCAATCCGCCGTTGCCCGGCTGCTCGATCCGCCCGCCGTTATCGCCGAGAAACAATTCGTCCCTGGGGAGGATCAATTTATAGGAGCAATTCGTCCCCACCGGCGAATCGAAGAATTGGCGATGTGCCGGGCTGGAGCCGTAGTGAGCGGCTGCGTTATAGATAACACGGGAGTTTCCATAGGCAAAGGTCACGTCGTAGGAGTCGTTCGACTGATCGCCCTCTGTCAGCCATTTATCCAAAGTGGTTTGGGTCAGCCACATACGGTAGGTGCCATAGGTGAGGATCGGCTGAGGATCGCCAAATCGTACCAGGCACTCGCGTGTCGGTGCGTCGCTGGGAAACGTCGTGGTTGCAGGCTGCGCAAAAAAGTCTGCGGCGCGGATGTAAAATGCGACCTGCGTGTCAGTTGGCTGGCCGGGAATGGTTGCCGAATAAACCCCATCGCCCGGCACCGCGTCCCCGCCGGTGCCGTCATCGAACATCGGCGCGGTTATCGGCTGGCCGAAGGGATCGACCCGATAGACTAATTGCACCGAAGCGATGCCATCGGGATCATGGACCCGAGCCGTGACCACCACCGGTTGGTTTGCCAAGGGCGCGACTGGACTATGCACCACGGCTGTGATAGCCGGTCCGGCATTGGTCACAAAACGGCTGTTGCGGGCACCAGGGGTGCCGAGGTTCGCCGGCACCGTCAGGGGCCCCGCCGCTTCAAGATGGCCGCCACGCAGCCGAAACAAAATCTCCGGCCAGCCACGGAGCCACTTCACCCGAGCGGTGATGGTTCCCGTGACCCCAGTGGTGTAGGACGAGGTAAGAAGGGTAAAGATGTAGTTGGCAGTTTCCTCACCGCGGTCACTGGCCACAACATGCAGGGAATGGGAACTAGCGTCTCCAGAATTGGCCCAGGTGGAATTGTAATGATCCCCCTGAAAAACCCAGCCGTCTAAGCCGCTTTCAAAAGAGCGATTAGCAACAAGGTTGGTGCCGCCTGCGATGATGACGCTGACATTGTCCACCAGGCACTCGGCAGGCCCTTCGAGGAGCATTACTTGCAGCGCATTCCATAATCCCCCAGCTCGCGTGTTAGCGTTATCGAGAAGGCCGGTGTAGGTGATCGTGCTCCAGACGCCCTTGGCTGTCTCATCGCTATCCGCCCAGTTCGGCGCCAGCCGATTGTCGCTGTCCGGGTCCATCAATTCGAGACTGCTGCCGCCGCCATCACTCCAGGTGCCCCAGCGTCCACCCTTTTCAAAAGTCACTTCGTCAACGGGGACGTAAAGGATATTGGTCGTGACCAGGCCCCCAAGATTGGTTTTGACATTGTAGGCGGGCATGGAAAGGGCGATGCGCTTGCCGCCATGGAGTTTGCCCCCGAAGTTGCCAAGGGTATTGTTCGGGTTCAAATTCGAGTATTTGGGCAGTAGCTGGGCGGCGTCCTTTGCCACCACCAGGTAGCCGTTCGGCGCCAGGAGCGTATTGGTAGGAAACCTGAAAGTGATGCCGGAGCTGAACTGCCAATTCCCCAGATTTACCGTATTGGTGCTCCGATTATAAAGCTCGATGTATTGATCATTGTCGTCGCCAGTGATCGAGCTATACATCAATTCATTGATAACGATGCTCCTGGCGTGGGCAGGTCCGTTAGGCGCACCCGGGGTTTTCCCCGCCAGCCGCCGCCAGGCGGTTGCGCCATCGGGAACTCGCCCCGTCGAGACGCCTTGCTCCTGGCCTTCAAACAGAACCGCATCCACGACGCGCGTCTGATTGGAATTAACGAGATAAATCGTTTCGCCGCCTGAGTTCAAGGCGAAGCTGTTGCTCGTGCCGGGGGTGGAATTGAAATCTGCTTCCGCAAAATAGACGAAGCCAGTGGGACCAATGACGGTCCCGTCGGGAATGCGGAACTTCTGGAAAGCGGGGGTGTCGCTGAGCCAGCAACCGGACAAATCCACTGGCATCGTGCTGTGATTATAGAGTTCGATATAGTCCACGTCCGGCAGGGCCGAATTGGCCAGAAACTCATTGATTACCACATTGCGCAGCGGGTCCCAGGAGATCCCGTCCCCTCGGCCGGGGGAGCCGCCAAAACTGTCGCTTTGGCTCCAAGCGCGCACGTCCCCTTCGCCATAAGAAGCGCGCGCCAAAACCAGCGAGTGCCCCGCTCCGTCGGCCGCCAGCGGCCACGGAAAAGTGTTGACGTAACTTACGTTCAGGAAAATTGCGCCAATCGGATTGAAAAGGCTCACATTGCCTGCCCCTTTGGAAAGATGCTTGTTGTAAGGGCCTGTCACATTGGAAATACCATAAACGGCCTGAATGTCAGCCGGATTGTGAGCAATCACCAAGAATGCTCCTCCTTGCAGGATCGTGCCCGGAGGGAACGTGTAGTCCACGTCACCACCGATGCGGTAGCCGCTGATGTCCTCGAAGAAAGGGTTTGAGTTGAATAACTCGATGAACTCCAGATTGCGTCCGTCGGCGCGGGGAGCCGGATGGTACATGATCTCGGTGAACGTCAGCCCGGAGTTGCGCGTCGATGGACCCAGCGGCTCGATTGGCACGGCCAGCGAACCCACTGTCCCGCCTGACACGTCGCTGAAATCGCGAAACTGGGCGACGGTCGTCTGGGCTGGGTTTTGGCTGGCGACCGCGAATCCCAGATAGATGGTTGCGGGCAATGGAAGGGTGGCGGTTCCAAGCTGGGTCCAGGTTTGGCCATCATAGCTGGCAAAGCCGGTAAAGCGCGTGCCCCCCACTCGCTGTAGGCGTAACCAGGTATAGGGATAATTCACTGGGAAAGAGCCTGAGATTTGAGAGGGAACGCCCGCATTCGTGCGAGATTGAAAGAACGTGCCGGCGATGCTGGGAGTTCCAAGAACGCTGGCGAAACGACTGTTCGTGCTCAGGTCCTCGCGGGCCATAAGGCCAGCTACCGTCCACGGGTCCACGAAATCCAGTCTTTGGAGGCGCACCTTGACATCAAAATCTCCACGGCGCTGCTGATAGCTGAAGTTGAACTGATCGTTAGTGCCGGCACTCCCGCTGCCGCTGGCCACGACGTCCACACCGTTTCCACCAGAGCTGATGGAACCGGACAGGGGCGGTGATCCGATGTCTTGTGGAAAGAAATCCCCCGCCAGGAAGGTCCACTGGGAATTGGTGGCGATGGTATTGGGGGTCGCTGCGGTGTCGCGCACGGAGTTTACTGTTAGCGTGTAAGCGGTCGCAGTGGCCAACGGCGTGGTTGTCAGCGTGACCGCAAGATTGTTATTCAAGACCGCGGCGGAGATGGTTACAGTCGGAATGCTATAATTAGCAACATTGGTGGCGCTGGCGGCTTCGACCGGCTCCGAGAAGAACACCACCACGCGGTTCGAGCTGCTGTTAAGGACCTTACCGATAGCCGGCGGTGTAACGTCCGGCGAAACCGTCAGCAGCACGCTGGCGGTGTTCGTCATTCCAACGGCATTCCACAAAAGACATTGGAAGGTCGAGCCGCTATCGGCCAGTTGGAGCAGCGGGGTGGTATAAACCGCATTGGTGGCCGCGATGATATTTGCTCCATTGCGCTGCCACTGGAAATTGAGCGAGTCCAAATTGCTCACTGCCACCGCGAAAGTGGCCGTTCCGTGTTCTACGATTGTGGTGTTGGCGGGCTGCGCGGCGATGATAGGCGGATTCAACCCGTATGGTGTAAGCCGCGCCGCTGGAATCGGTTCCTCGAGTGAACCGTCGGGAAGCTGCCAGCGCGCGCTTAGATGATCGAGGGGGGAGGAAACCGAGACGCCTTCCTTCATCAGCGCCTCGATGTAATACTGCTGACCGGCAATTAGTGGAATGAGCGCCGATTTCTGGCTGGCCTGAATGTCCCATTGTCTGGAGGAGACCGGCGTGGCTGAAGTGACCGAGGCGATGGTGCGAGCGCTAGCTGGGCTCTCGTTCGTTCCGAGAAGCAAAGTTGCAGTAGCGTGCGCCGCCAGCCAGAATGTATAGTTGCCAGTGATCGGCGGAATAATGCGCGAACGCAGGCGCTCCCCATAATTGTCCAGATTGTTATTGGAGGCTTCAAAGAGGTCGGGGATCAGCCTGGCGCTGGTTGGGCTGTTCGGAAATGCGGCATTGTTGGTCAGGCTGAATAATTCGTTGCCGGGGATGCCGGTGAATAGTTCCCGATAAATCCCTTTGAGCAGGACGATAAACGACTGCTGCGAGTTTGGCGTGATGGTGTTGCGGGCGGCCGCCTGGTCCCGAACATTGCTGACCGTGAGTGTATAATTACTGCCCGTCAGTAACGGAGAGGTCGTCAAATTAACCGCGCGTGGGGAAGCTCCCAAGGTAGCAGCGCTGATGGTCACGCCATTATTGATCGCGAAGTTAGCGATGTTCGTCGCGCTGGCCGGCTCGACCGGTTCAGTAAAAAGCACCTGCACCGTGTTAAACGTGAGATTGGCCACTGTGAAAAGGGCGGGGGCCGTCGTGTCAGGAGTCACCGTCAGGACTGCGTCGGCGCTGGTAAGTGGGCCGAAACTATTGCTGACCACACAATGGAAGCTCGCCCCATTGTCATTGGTACTGGCCAAGGGGATAATACAGGTGCCGCCAAGGACGCCCGGCAGATTGGTGCCGTTACGCTGCCACTGGTAACTCACCACGTCAAGGTTGCTGACCCCCACGCCAAAAATGGCCGGGGAATTCTCCACCACGCTCAAGCTGGCAGGCTGGCGGGTCAAGGCCGGTGGGCTGATCGCCGGCATTCCAAAGGGTGCCAGCCGAAATGCCGGAATGGGCTGTTCCAGGGTGCCATCGGGCACTTTCCACCCCACACTCACAAAATCCGTGGTGCCGTTGTAAGAAACATGCAATGCCTCAATATAGTAGCGCCGACCAGCCACTAGATAGACGTTGGTGGACTGCTGAGTGGGACGGCTGTACCAAACATCATAGACGACGGAGTTGGTAAGGTAGGCAATCTGGCCCTTGTCGAAGGGACTCTCGTCGCTGCTCAGGAAAAGAGACCCGGATTGATCGGCCGCGAGCCAGAAAACATAAGTGCCCGTGATCGGTGGCACCAGCAGCGCGCGAAGGCGTTGCCCATAATGATTGCCGAGATTCACCGGCGTCTCGAAGACATAGGGGAGAATGTCCGGAGGAAGGTCTGGGTGGTCGGGAAAGTTGCTGTCCTGGTTAGTTAAAGCCTGTAGCGAGCTGCCGTTAAGACCCGTATAGACCTCATGGTAAACACCGCTGGGCTGTCCCAATGTATCCGCCTCCAAGGAGATTAAAATCACGGTGGCTGCTAGAGAAATTGACCATCGACAACGCAACCCGGCCCCGAGAGAGCGTAGAAAAGCGTAAGGGGAAAAGGGCAAACTAGAATTGAAAACGAATGGTTTCTGCAACCATCTCAATTTCTGATTCAAATTACACATATAATATCTACGTAGTCTCTGCAAATCGGGCCGACCTCCTTGTCTGCGTTCTATTTTGATACTGAAAAACGAGGCGCTTCAGTCACCGAAGGCAAAAGACCTCCGAGCTGTCAGCCCCATGGATGAGGCCAAATTCGCTCGCCAAAGCCCCTGCCTGCAATGGGTTGTCTCAAAGGCTTGCGTCGAGTATACCCCGCCAACGTGGGACAAACCACCTTCGCTCATGGTGGTGAGAGAGCGCCCTTTTTTTGTGGCCAAAAAGAGCCGGCAATTAGCTGTTCTAACTCGTTTACCGGTTTGCATAACTTATCAGTAAGCGAATGGCTGGTTCAATCTGGGTAAAGTGCGCACCATTTATGATAGATAAAATACGCATGTAAAAATTGCGTTTTTATACGTATTCATGCTTGGCCACAGGGGGGAAATAAATCTACAGGGTGTTCCTCTCGGAGATCGGTGGAGCAGGCAGGAAAGGCATGGATTCGGGCGTTAATGTCACGAATCCTCGGGTGATAGCAATCTTCACCAGTTCTGTGGCGCGATGAATCCCGAGTTTCTCCATAATCCTTTGCCGGTGCTTTTCGGCGGTTCGCACGCTGAGTTGCAATCGATCCGCGATCTCTTTGTTGGCCAAGCCGCCCACAATGAGGCTCAAAACTTCGTGCTCCCGTTTGGAGAGTTGCTTCGCCGAGCTATCTTCCATCTTCCCTGCGCTTAGCACGTACTCTTTGAAAAAGGCATGGGCCACATCGGGCATGAAAAAAACTTCACCACGATGGACGCACTCGATGGCTGAAACTAATTCTCCCGGATGCGTGTTCTTGCGCACGTAACCCCGGGCTCCAGCCTGAATCATCTCTCGAACGAATTCTTCCTTTTCGTGGACGGTCAGGATGAGGACTTTCGTTTGCGGGCAGATTGCCCGCAGGCACTTGGTCGCTTCCAATCCATTCATGCCCGGCATGGTAATGTCCATGACTACCACATCCGGCAACGACTCCTTGGCCCGGTTTATCGCCTCAGGCCCACTGGAGGCCTCCCCAACGACCTCGAAGCGATCATACTTGAGCAGCGACGATTTGACACCGGCTAGCACTAGCGGATGGTCATCGACCAGCAGCACTCTTATTTTCGATTTATTCTCTCTATTCATTAACTTCCTGATTCACCAAAGTTTCGGTGCATGGGTGGTTTTGTGTCCACTCCTGTTTAATCGGCTTTTGTGGGTTCATTCCTGAGCACGACCGGAGAGCGCACAGGGGAGGACGGTTGCGCCAAACGCGGGTGTGCCACCTCCATTACGGTGGCTTCCCTCTTGATGCCGACCACGGCCGAGAGACCTAGCTGGATTTGGGAGTTCTCCTCGTCAAAGGCGATGCGCACCGGAACCATCGCGTTGAGGCGGACAAAAGCGTGAAGCGTGGCGGGGACGGGGGCAGGTTGGAGCTGTTTGTCGCTCTCCAGACCTATTGCCTCCACCCGGCCCGATAATTTGTGAGATGGAGATGCATCCAGCGAGATTTCCACCGGACTCCCAATTTTGAACTTGCGCAAGTCTCTTTCATCCGTCCAGGCCTCTACCCAAGCTGGTCCAACCCACAACGAAAGCATCGGCTCGCCTACCTTGGCAGAGCCACCCTCCTCGACAATACGCTCCAGAACCCGCCCCTCCTCCGGTGCCCGCAGCACAATGGCATCCAAGTCCGATTGCGCCGCAGCCAGAAGGGCACGCGCCGCCGCGATTTGGGAATTCAAAACTCCGAGGCGCGACTCTCGAACGGCGACTCCTTCCAATTCATTCTGGGCCTTCTCATAGCTGCTTTCCGCCGCATCGAGTGTTCCTTGGGCACTCTGAATCAGGGCTTGAGAGCGGTCGCGATCCCCGGCAGCCCGGTCCATCTCACTGGGAGCGGCCGCTCCATTGGTGATCAACTTGGCGATTCGTTCGTAATGGGTTTGTAATCTCTCTAAATTTCGCTTCTCGGCTTCGAGCGCTCCGGCCGCCGCGGTGCGCACCCCCTGGACCCGCTTTATCTCCAAAGTGAGGCGGCGGCGCGCCTGCTCGATCCCCAGTTTTTCACTCCCGAGATCGCTGGTGGCGGACTGAAGTTGGGCCCGCGCGCGCTCGACTTCAGCAAGAAAGTGTCCGTCATCCAGCCTTAACAAAACCTGGCCCTTGGAAACGTGCTGACCGGCTTGGACCTCGATGCTTTTGATTCGGCCCTCAATCCGGCTGCCAACTCTCGTGACGGTGCCCTTGACCACGGCTTGGCTGACTACGATGTGTTTAAAACGGTAAACGGCCCATGGTATCGCAATCCCAACAATTGCCAGCGACAAAAGAACCACCAGGGTAACGACGAAGACCCGGAACATTATGGGGGCCTCCTTTTTCGGAGTGGTGGCAGCCTGGCTTGAAGGGGCGGGTGTGGTGGCTTGATCAATCATGAGGGAGTAGCTCCGTTTTTGTTTTTTTGTTATTGGCGTCCCTGCTCAAAATTTGCGAGCCCATCCCTGATTCGACAGCTAACATGGCCGGACGCGCGGCGCCGATCTGCAATCCGGGTTGGGCAGGGGTAGGTGGATTATCGAACCGCATCGGCTCAGTGGCGCGTTCCATCAGACGCCGCTCTGGTTCCGGACTCAAAAATAGCCGCGCTTCTCTGGAGAGGGGCAGAAATCCCACAAATAGGCCAACGGCGGCCAGCACTGCCACACAGGAAAATCCATAAAGATAATGGGCAAAACCGCTGCGCACAGAATAAAAAGCCGCGCCCTTGGTAGTATTCAAACTCCGCGCGCCGCGATTGAGCCAGTTTTGTTTGGCGGGGTGGAACGTCACCCACAATTTGGTCAGTGCCGTCGCCCAATCCGTTATGACTTGCAACGGAACATAGTATGCTGAGAATCGACGGCCTTGGCGGCAGGCGATCGCCGCGTGGCTCAGCCGGGAGCACATCACCCAGAGAAGATACCCGGCCACCATTTCGTATCGCCCGGAGCACAGAGCGAGGATTCCCACCGTCGGTCCAAAGAGCACTGTCACCATGGTCAACCGCTGATCTAACAGCGACCACCAGGCAAAAAATCCCAATTTTCGAGGGCCTAACTTTATGGCCCGCCAGCTATGTCGCACACTATTCCCCGACCAACGTCGAATATTGGCGATCGCTCGCTCCACAGAGGATCCTTGAATCACCTCAAATGTGGTTACCATTGCATCCGGCACATAGAGCATCCTTTTCTGATGCGCAGAAAGCCAATACCAGGTACTTTTATCGTCCCCGCTTAACATCTCAAAGGATCCCCAGAGCCAGTGATTAATCACATCGTGCTCCACTTGCGCTCGAAAAGTGGGATCAACTGCCACGGATGCCCGAAACACGGAAAAACGGCCGGTCAGGCACAAAAGCTTCCCGGACAATGAAACGGAACACATCGAACGGTGGCGTAACCCGAAGCGTAGCGAGGTCCATTCCGCAAACCAGGCAGGCCCCTTCACAAATCCGTTCTCATTGGTTGTCACAGCGGAAACCGGCGGCGACAACCGGAAAACAGGCAATACTTTTTGCAGCAATCCAGGTTGCAGCATGGTATCACCGTCCAGAATGATGACCACGCCGTCCTCCAACGGGTTCCCCCTGGCTATCTCTTCCATCCCCAAACCCAAGGCTGGTCTTTTCCCTTTATCGCCTCGCAACAGGATCAGTTCAGGTGGCCACAACAAATCCGGGCCGGCAGTCTGCTCGCCGCAGCACCGGGCAAAGATGTCTCGGATGTTCTGATCATCGTTGTCACAACCGGTCACCACCACGACCTTGGGTCGGCGCAATAATCCTTCGAGGCTGCTCAGTTCACGAAAAACGGACTCAAACACGGGAATGGTAATCCATGGCTTTTCATGATACGTCGTGCCTAAAACGATCACCTCAGGCACAGGGCCATGTTCGGCCACGGCGGCGTGCGCCGCCCGGCGAAGACGAGGAAAGGTGAAGTAACGGTAAACCATGGCCCGCAAATTTTGCAGGGCAAACCAACTCCACCTCCAGCAGGCAATTCCCGTGATAGCGATCAGCACCTCCGCCCGATGCAAAGCCCAGACCTGCACATCATCGATGACTTGGAGCAAAAGCGCCGCTACTCCGGCCAGGGCCGCCAGCATCACCAGTTGTTGGAACCACGGGGCGCCACCGCGACACAGTCTGGTTTCATCTGGCAATTGGCTGGAGCCCACAAAGCGCAATCGCGCTTTGGGCTTGCCGTCCGCGGACGGCGTTGCGGCCGCAGCGGATAATCCGTTGCTTGCTTCTTTAGACATTTACACTCTGATTCGGGCAAAAGCGCCCTGCACCGTCGGTCTGTGAAAGAGTGCGCACGGTTCGCTCCTCGGCCCAGAACTGGCCACAGGATAATGCGATTGAGGTTTTTTCCGAATCCGTCGGAATTCTTAAGCCTCCTGGTGCGTCATGCTGAACACCCTTCTTGTGGACAGAAGGCCGCCGCAATCTTTCGGTCTGACTCGCTGATCGGTAAGTGCTACCTTAACAAAGAGACGAAGATCCCTTCAATCTGGGTAAAGTGCGCACATCTTTGTTAAGCAATTTTACGTATCATATCAATGGGTAGTTTTGCGTATAATTGCTTTGGAATACCATTGCCCGGACGGTCCTAAAATGCGTGCTGGCCACATTGGACGAACGCCTCGCAGCTCTTGCGGAACCCAAAGCGACGGAGCGGGAGGCGCCGCAGATAAAATCAAAAAAAAGCGCGCGTTTGAAGCTAGCTCAGGATTGAGTATGGCTTCAGTCTTCAGGCATCAACACCGGAATGACCTTGTTCCCGTGACGGCGATAGATGCGAAAATCTCCATCGAGCGTGAAAATGAAGCCGCCCGGATGCAACTCCGCGAGGCGCACCAGACAGGCCTCGGCCAGCGACATGGGGCGATCTCGATAGCGGCGCATCAATCCGCGCAAATCCGCCAGTTGATCCTCGATCTCCAGACCCACATGTAACACCCCGCGCTCCAACAGGGCAAAGATCGGATCTGCCTCCCGGCCTTCCCGTTTCAAGAGGAAGGCGGCTTGAGTCAGCCCCAGCGCCATTGCAAACAGGGCTTCTTCGCGGGCTGGGTTCATCGGGTTGAAATTTTCGTATTCTGCGAGGATGTTCGACGGCTTGATGTCGCGGTGGATGATCCCCTTCTGGTGCGCGTGCTGAATGGCGTGGCAGACCTTGATGAACAGATCGAGCCGTTCCTTGGCGGAGAGCTTTGCCTTCTCGCAGTAATCGGTGATGAGAATGCCGCGCACCAGTTCCATCACGAAGTAGGGCCGTCCACCCCAATCGTAGCAGCCGACGTGAGTCGGCTCTGATTTTCGCTCGCAGAAGTTTGAGCGGACTCACGTCCGCTGCTATTAGGCTCAGCGGGACCTGTCGTTCCCAGGGTGAACAAGACTTCTTCGAGGTGGACATCATAGGCGTAATATTCGCATCATTATTAAGAAATGATGATAAAATGGATGGTTGACATCCTTCTTGACTGATGACATTGTTTCACCGTGAGAACAACTTTGACTCTGGACGATGACATTTTTGAGCTGGCGGCCCGCCAGGCGAAGGCGCGGGGTCTCTCGCTCGGCAGGACGGTGTCCGACCTTGTGCGCCGCGGGCTGAACGCGTCCACTCCTTCGCAGGAGAAGGACGGCCTCGTCATCTTCCAACTGCCGGCGGATTCACCCCCAGTGACGATGGAGGACGTGCGCCGCATCGAAGCCGAGGGCGCGTGAAAGGCTATCTCCTCGACACCAACGTGCTGATCGCGCTCCTCTGGCCGAGCCACGCGCAGCACGACCGGGCGGTGAAATGGTTTGCGCGACGGCGAAGCCAAAGCTGGGCGACCTGCCCGCTCACCGAGGCGGGTTTCGTCCGCATCGTGTCGAACCCTGCATTTTCCCGCGATGCGGTCACGCCCCGGGAAGCCGCCGGCGTGCTGGCGGCGAACACTGCCGTCAAGGAACACTTGTTCTGGCCGGACCAACTGCCCGTCAGCGAAGCGATCGCGTTTGCCGGGGTGCGGTTGGTGGGTCATCAGCAGGTGGCCGATGCGTATCTGCTGGGTCTCGCCCTCCGCCGGGGCGGTATGCTGGCCACGTTGGATGAACGCATTGCAGCGCTGACGGAACCCAAAGCGAGCGAGCGGAAGGCTTTGGAAATTGTTGCGTAGTTCATGCTGAGACCGCGCGATTTGAAAGCTTGTCGTTGCCGCTAAATGAAAGTGGTAGCTTTCCGTCGATGACTGTCTACGACAGGTCTTGCCGGACGCGCTGTGGTTCCATCTCCTGCGAGTGGAGCAAGCCCTCAAGGAGATCCTTGTCCGCCTGTCGTTCCACACAACACGCGGCGTCCTGCCGCAGCGTGCCGCCCGTGACGTAGAAGCTGCTATGATTGGGTTCTGCCATTTTTAATTTTGAATTTTTAATTTTGAATTCTCAACCTTCGCCTCCGCCGCATCGATTTCCTCCCAGGAGGGCGCGCGCCAGGCCTGCCACGGCGGGCCAGCGAGTATCAGGTCCCCATCGGCACTCCATCTGGCCGCGTCCAAAAGTGAGCCGGTGCCGCTCAAGGTCAGCAGCTCCTGCCGCGTGCCGACATCCCAGAGCTTGACGGCTTCCCGCGCGCCGGACGCCGAAATTAACCGTCGCCCGTCGGGGGAGAAGGCGATACCGAAGACTGACGCCAGATGGCCGTGGAGGGGCGACCCGGTTAACTCCGCCTTGGCGGGGTCAAACAGTTTCACGAGAGCACTCCGGACGGACGAAGCCACCAGTCCGCCATCAGGCGAAACCGCAAGCGCCGAGGCAGAATGTTTTCCGGAGACCCGTCGCGGTGGCCAGTCGGGGTGGTCCAAATCGTAGAACACAATTTCATGGTCGGTGCCCGGTTCGATGGCCACAACCAACACTCGGCTGCCCGCGGCAAAGGTTGCATCACGGACGCGCTCGCGAATGGACACCACGTTTTGCCCGGTCTCGATCTTCCAAGCGCACAGGTAATCTGCTCCCTTGGTCACGGCAGCCAGGTAATCTGATCCTTTGGTCACGGCAGCCAGGTAATTTCCGTCCTCACTGAAGCGGAAGGGAACAAGCCCGGAGACATCGCTTTTCAGTTCGATTCGACGGCCGGGTGCCGCGAGGCTCGCCAGATAAACCGAGGCTGAGTTTGTTCCACTAGCCCACGCGAGCAACTGGCGAGTGGCGTTGTAGGCCACACCAGACGGGCGCATACCGGAATCCAGCGCGATTGCCCCGCGTTGAACGAACTCCGCACCGCGCCATTCGCGGACGAGAATCTGGTTGGTTCCGTTCCATTGGCAAAGAATGTTGGTGCCAAACCAACCCAGGACTTTGGTGGAGGATTCGATCTCTGGAAGCGGCACCGGAGGGGAGTCGCGCTTGAGGTCGAGTACCTCGGGCGGCTGGTCCGACGGCAGCAACATCACGCGCGAGTGATCCAGCGGCAGGACCTCATTGACCCGGAGGTCTTCCGGCAGACGGCGATATCCATCGGCGGCACTTCTCCCATCATCCTGCCACAACATGAGGTCCCCATCCTTGCTCGCGCTGGCGATGAGTTGTGCGCTCTCCGAGATCGCGACGGCATGAATCTCGTCGGCGTGGCCGCGCAGCACTTGGGTTTCGGCCCAGGTGCTCGTATCCCAGAAACGGATGGATTGATCGGACGCCGCAGAGATCAAACGTCGCCCGTCCTTGGAAAATGCCAGTTTGCAAAGCCAACCCGTGTGGCCGTCGAGCCGGAGGAGGAGCTGGCCGGTCGCAGAATCCCAGACGTGGACGGCACAATCTTCAAATCCCGAGCCTGAGGCCAGCACCCGCCCGTCGGGCGAGATGGCCAGCGTGGCCAGCCCAAGGTCCCGCTGCGATTTGGTCTGCCAGAGTTCTTGGCCTGTTGCGAGGTCGAGGCACTGGATGCCGTAGCGGTAGTTCAGAAAATCCGAACGGGCCAGATACAAGAGCCGATTGTCGGGGGATAGCAGGGCGGCTCCAAAATGTGGGCTTATACTCAAAACTGTTGAGTGGCGGCTTTCGATTTGGGCATTGGACACATTCACCACCGTGACTTCATCACGCGGCCCGGGAGTTGATCTCGTGCCTCTGGGTGTGCCGGCGTAGATGACCAGCCTGGAACCATCCTGCGAAAACGTCAGGTCGCGGACCTCCGATTCGACTTGGTCCGGCGCCCGCCAGAGGATCGATTCCCGGCCAGAGTCGAGGTCGTACAGGGCGACCACCTTGGGTTCGGAGGTGGCCGCCAATAGATTGCGAACCGGAGAAAAGGCTACTCGTCCGGCGTGGGGATACGCGCGCTCCGTCAAAGCCCGAACCCATCGTCGGCCGGGGACATCCCACAGGTCCACGCGTCCATCATACCAACCCGCGGCTAGGCGGGTGCCATCCGGCGAAAAGCTGACGCAGAATCCGCGCACCGGCCGATTGGTGAGCGTGACGAGAGCGCTGCTGCGAGTGAGTTGCCAGAGGTAACGCCACTCCCAGCCGCGGAGGTCTTCCTCGCCGGGCTGCGGTCGATGCCGATCCAGCAACCGGCGCGCACGGCCGAGATTGTTCTGCTTGAGCGACTGCTGGGCGAGGCTCATGTCCGCCGCGTAGAGCAAGCGTCGGGATTGCTGCTGGCTCTCGGTGGCCTTGCGGGCCTGAGCATCAGCGCGCTGCTGCTCGGTCTCGGCGAGCTTCTGGGCGGTTTGGGCCTGCGCTTGGGCATCGTTGGCGTTGTCGCGTTCACGCTTGGCGATTCTCGCCTCTTCCGCTCTGGCAGCCTCCGCTCGCCTCGCGACCGTCGCCTGCCAAGTGCTCGCGACCACGCCCAGCAATAGTGCCACCGCCACCGCTGCCCCGGCCGCGAACACGAGCTTGTTCCTGCGAAACGCCTTCTGGAACTTGTAGGCCGCGGTCGGTGGCCGGGCGACGACCGGCTCGTTGTTGAGGTGCCGCTTCAGATCCGCAGCCAGACCATTGGCTGTCTCGTAACGGCGCTGGCGGTCCTTCTCCAGGCACTTCATCACGATCCAATCCAAATCGCCGCGGAGCAGCGCGATCGTTTCCTTCACTCGTAGCAGCCGACGTGAGTCGGCTCTGACTTCTTCTTCGGATTTCAAGGTAGGGCGCGTCACTCCGTGCGCGCCGCCATTGGAGCCACCTTCGCCTGAAGACGGCGCGCGCGGAGCGACGCGCCCTACCGTTTCAGCTGCTACGAGGGTTTGACTGAGCTTCGTGCTT